>NZ_SMKP01000312.1:0-7184 GCF_004349015.1 Nonomuraea diastatica | reverse complement strand
CTACAACACCCGAAGGAGGCATTCCACCCTCGATTACCGCAGCCCGATCGACTACGAGCAGCAGACCATCGATAGAGTGCTGCTCGCCGCATGACAGCCGGTGTCCACATGTCGGGGCGAGCCCCCGTCCGCCTCTATCACGCGATCCTGCGGCACACTGTGCTGGTCATGGCCGCCCTGGCCATCTGCGCCGTCACCGCAGCAGCCGCCCGCCGCCGCACCGACACCCAAGCACCACCCCCGACGCACCCTGATCAGGCTCCGCCGACCGATCCCGGCATGATCCCGCTGACCGTCGCCGAGATCAAGCGCCTGTTCAACGCCGCCACCACGACAACGCGATCACTCCTGCACGCCGCCCATTGGTCAGCCTGGCGACGACGACACCAGGCCGGCGCCCGCTGGTTCCACCAACGCGCCCGCCTGGCCACCGCATATGCCCTGCTCAGCTAGCGAAATGCGGCTGCCGTACTACGGATGGGACGACGGCAGACGGGCAGGCCAAGGGTGATGCTGGCGGGAACATGCGCATCCTTCGTAAGCCGTCGCCAACGTATCCACGACATACCAGAAATATACCGCCGCACTCTATGGTTACATCCACAACCTTGGCAGGACATCCAGGATGCTATCCGGTGATTGTCGGGTGTTCACTCGACATTTATTCGGCCATCGTTGAACTAGCCTCTAGTATCAACTTCGAGAGAAGGCGTTTTGTGAAGCGATTCTTTACGGTTGCCATGCTGGCAGCAGTGACGTGTTTGACGCTGACGGTCAACGCGGCCCCGGCCAGCGCAGATACTTTCGTGAAATACTACCCCTCTAGTAAGGCGTGCTACAAGGCCGCCAAGATTATGAACGCGCTCGCTATCGGGAAAACGAAGTACTATTGCTCGTCCAATTCGCGCCTCGCCATCTATAAAGTGATGCGTGTGACGAAATAGTGCGGTTGTCTGGCCAGACAACATATGTGCTCAATCGATCCCCTCGGATGCTTCACACCGAAGCGATCAGAAGTCGCTGCCGGTAAGCGGCCAAGTGACAAAGTGAGTGACACCAAGGGTGCCCAGAGTGACCCGGCGGCACACTACGATGCACATGAACAGACGGATTGACCTGGCAATACGCAAGGTGGAGCGATCAACTCGAATGCTTCGCATCGAAGGGGTCAGGGGTTCGAATCCCCTCATCTCCACCAGGGGCCGTTCTTGAGACGGCTGGACCGAAGTTGACGGGGATCCCGTCTGATCATCGAGATCAGACGGGATCTTGTCGTTTCAGGAGTTTCCGAACCGGGTTCGTCCCGGTTTGGTAGCAGCGGAGCAGGTGTCCTGGAAGGCGCGGGTGGTGTCAGGGCGCTGGTGGAGGTCGGATTGCGGCCAGTCGTTAAAGAAGGCGCTCCATCCACAGCGAACTGAGGTACTGACCGTCCTTGACGGCGTACTCGTGGAACGTGCCGACCTCTGTGAAGCCGAACTTCCGATGCAACGCGACCGATGCGTCGTTGGGCATGGCGATGCCTACAACGGCCACATGGATCGGCTCGTCGGCAATGCTGTCGAACAGCGCCCGATACAGCGACGTTCCCACCCCCAAGCCCCGGCAACTGGCATCGATCGCGACGCTGAGCTCAACCGTCTCCCGGAAGGCACGTGATCCCGGTAACGCTGACTGCAGGCATAGCCCACCACCCGACCGTCTCGTCGAGCCACGAGCAGCCGGTAAGGGCCAGCGGAGGAGAACCGTTCGAACCAGGCGCGCCGCTCATCCACCTTGATCGGCCGGGCGTCGAAAGACGCGATCGAGTTCGCCGCCACATCGTTGAGGAGATCGACAATTCCGGGGAGATCACCCTCATCCCCGATTACAACATCAACAGGCCCTGAACCCTCAAGCATGCTCAAATCGTTCATATGCCACATTTCTACCAAACCGGGTCTACCTCGCTACCGCCGGAGTTCAGCCCGCCAGCACACCATCAACGAGAAGGCGGCGGAAATGCCCGTATCTCTCGCAGCTACCGTCTGGGAAACGATCACTCCCCTTCCGAGAAGCGATCTTCTCAGCCCTTCCTGCACACCAGGTCAACCCCATTCGTGAACACCCCACCAGGGGCCGTTCTTGAGACGGCTGAACTGAAGGTGACGGGGATCCCGTCTGATCATCGAGATCAGACGGGATCTTGTCGTTTCAGGAGTTTCCGAATCAGGTTCGTCCTGGTTTGGGAGTCGCGGAACGGGTGTCCGGGAAGGCCCGGGTGATGTCAGGCCGCTGGTCGAGGTCCACGTTCGCGTCGCTGAGCATGCCGACGCCGACTCCGGGCTGGGTGTTGCGACAAGGTGATCTGAACTGCGGGTTATGGGGCCGGTGGCGGCCGGCTCCGGCCCGGGAGTGGCGTGTGGTCGATGTGCTCTGCGGGGAGCTTGAGGACGTCGGCGGGTGTGTCGAGCTCGTCTGAGGGCTGATGGTTGTGGCGCCACTGGCCGAGGAAGTGGTCGTTGGCGACGGTGACGAGCAACGCGACCAGGATGGTCTGGGCGACGCGGCCGTGGGCGAGCCGGTTCTTCGGGTCACCCAGGTCGAGGTCGTGGCTTTTGAGACGGCCGTTCAGCCCTTCTGTCATGGCCCTGACCGGGGAGTACGTCCCCCGTCACGAGGGGCTGAGATAGGGCAGGTCCTGGCGGAAACTGTCGAGGTGGCCAAGGTCGCCGGGGTGCAGGGTGATGGTGTGCTGGTGGCAGATCTTCGGCAGTTCGCCGGTCTTGTGATCGGGTACCGGGGGCAGGACGCGGGGTTTGGCCGCAGGGTGGGCGGCTCGCTGCCGGGCGTCGGTCAGGTCGACCGCGAGCGCGCGCCCGGGCCCCGCGGGACCTGGCCGACAACCCGCAGGCATGGCCCGATGCGGACCTGTCCGGACACGTCGCCGCAGCCGCCGTCCAGCACGTCGCCCGTCACCTGACCACAGCCATCAACGCCCAGCAGTTGAGCCTCCGCGCGTTGGCCGCCATCTCCGGAGTCAACCGCCAAGCCATCGCCGACCTGCTGGCTGGCCGGGCCTGGCCACCGTCGCCTGCCTCGGCCACGCCATCGGGCAACCGTTGTGGCCTGACCGCGACGGCGGAAGCTCGGCCCGCTGATCACGATCGTGTGCGGCGCGCTGGGGACATCGCCGTTCCTTTCCTCGCCCCAGCCAGGCCTCGGCGATCACTGGATCGCGGGCAGGGCAGGACGAAATTACGGCTCGACGTCCCGAACGAACGCGCACTGCATTACGCCCGGAAACGCGCGAGCCACCATCAGTTACCAGTAGGGCGCTCACGCAACCCCGGTGCCGCCGAGGGGCAAACTCGGCGGCACCGACTTATCCGGACCGAACTGGGCTTTTATTCCTCGTCGGTTTCGGCGGCTCTCTTCACGGCATGGCCATTGATCCCGGTGGCGATCGCGAACAGCCCAGGCTCGGCCTGGGTCAGCCAGCCAGCGACCACCAGCTTCTTGAGCCTGGCCCGCGTGGCCTCCACCCGGCCCCGCGCCTGCGGCTCGCCCAGCGCCTGGGCCACCTCCTTGGCCTGCATCGGCCGGCCCGCGCTGGTCATAGCCGCCACCACCTGCTCGTCCGTCCCGGCCAAATCGCGCCGATCCGATGGCGCCCGGCCCTCCGGGGCCAGCCCCGGAGGGCCGGGACGGTGGCCTTGGGCGGACGGCCTGATCGCCTCTTGGGCGCCGGACTCTTCGGCAAGGAGCGGCTCTATCACTTTGCGCGCAACGGCCAACTCGCTCAGCCGCTCCTCCAACGCCGCCATCTGCTCACGCAGCTCGGTCAGCTGGCGTCGGGCCGCGGACTCGTCTGCTGCCAAACGCTCCAACAACGATGCCATGCCCGCCCCCGATCTCGGCGACCACACCCACCCTGTCCGCAAACTCTGCGACCGCAAACAGTCACGGAGAGCATGCAAAGAGTAACTTTAGATGGTCGTGTGTCGCCGGTGAAGACAGATGCGCAAACCTCAGCGTGCAAAGTGGCCAGCTCGGCCGGCCTCTGCGGCGAGGTCGCCGGGCTCGTCCTTCGGGAGCCGGCGCTTCGCAGGCCAAAGGACCGAAAAATCCGGCCAGAGTCGATCTATCGGTAGCGACGGCCGCACGAGCACTGACGGTGCACGAGTCATGGCGACGGTTGCGTCCGAAACGTGCCAGTGCCCGCTACTTCATCACTGCTTGGCTGGGTGCCTTCACGCCACGCGCACCTGCCTGAACGGGAATCATGTCCACCACCACGCTCGCCCGGCCCCGCTCGCCCTTCATCAGCTGGCTCGCGATCACCTCGCTCATGCTGGGCATCTTCGCCATCGTCACCAGCGAAATCCTGCCCATCGGCCTGCTGACCGCCATCGGCGCCGACTTCGGCATCTCCGACGGCATCACAGGGCTGACCATGACACTGCCCGGCATCGTCGCCGCGGTCGCCGCACCCACTGTCACACTGACCACTGCGCGCCTGGACCGCCGCATGATGCTGTGCGTCCTCATGGCGGTGCTCGCCGTGGCCGACGTGCTGGCCGCAGTGGCGACCTCCTACTGGGTCATGCTGATCTCCAGGGTGCTCGTCGGCCTCACCATCGGCGGCTTCTGGTCGATCGGGGCCGGGCTGGCCGGCCGCCTGATGCCGCCGCACGCCGTCGGCACCGCCACCGCTGTGATCTTCTCCGCCGTGCCACTGGGTTCCGTGCTCGGCGTACCGGCCGGCACCTTCATCGGCAACCTCGCCGGCTGGCGAACCGCCTTCCTGGTCCTGGCCGTGCTAGCCATCCTGGTCCTGGCCGCCCTGCTGATGCTGCTGCCGCCACTGCCCGCCCACCAGATCACCAGCCCTCGCGTCCTGCTCGACATGCTGCGCACCCGGGGTGCCGCAATCGCCCTGCTGGCCACCTTCCTCATCGTCTTGGCGCACTTCGGCACCTACACCTACGTCACGCCCTTCCTCCAGGACGTCACCGGCCTGCCTCCCGCAGCCGTCAGCGCCGTCCTGCTGTCGTACGGAATCGCCGGAATCGCCGGAAACTTCCTGGCAGGCAAGGCCACCGCCACACGCCGGCGAGTCGCCTTCGCGACCTCCGGCTGCCTGATCGCGGTCACCACCCTGCTGCTGCCCTCCGTCGGCGGCTCAACCGTCGGAGCCGTGGTGTTGCTCATGGTCTGGGGCCTGGCCTACGGAGGCGTGCCCGTCTGCTCGCAGGCATCGTTCATCACCGCCGCCCCTCACACGCCCGAAGGCGCCACGGTCGTCTTCACCTCCTCCTTCCAGGCGACCTTCGCCCTCGGCGCTTTCCTTGGCGGCCGCATCGTCGACGCCTTCTCGGTCTCCACCGTAATGATCTGCGGCGGGCTGACCGCTCTGCTTATGGCGGTATCCCTATGGTCGCTCACCAAACCCCACTGAGCCGGTGCCTTGCATCCGCACAGCCGACAGGAGCCACAGCTAAGCGTCCAAACAGCCCAACCCTGGGAAACGATCAACCGGCGAGATGAGTGGCTCGGGTGCTGTCACGCGGTCGTGTGGGCGTGGTGAATGGCCTGGTAGGCATGGCGAAGCCCTCGGCCGGGACGGTGTTGGATGTCGATGACCCGAATTGTGGCTTAAGGGTCTGGTGGGGGTTTCCCGGCTTCGGCGGGCGGACGCTCGGATGTCCGTCATCGGGGACATCGTCGTGATGGACGGCGGGGCCGGGGTTGTGCTGGTGACGCCAGACGTCGAGGAAGTGGGCGTTGGCGACGGTGACGATGAGAGCGATCAACAGCGTTTGGGCGACGCGGCCGTGGGCGAGCCGGTTCTAGGGGTCGCCGAGGTCGAGACCGTGTCCCTTGAGTCGGCCGTTGAGGCCCTCGGTCATGGCACGAGCACTTTGCAGGTGGTGGTGATCCAGGTGGGGCTGTGGTAGGCCAGATCCTGGTGAACTTGTCGAGGTGGCCAAGGTCTTCTTTGCGCAGGGTGATGCTGCGCTGGCGGCAGATCTTCGGCAGTTCGCTGCTCTTGGTGTCGGGGACGGGTGGCAGAACGAGGGGTTTTGCGGCTGGGTGGCGGCTCGCTGCCGGGAGTCGGTCAGGTCGACTGGGGTTGGGCGGCTGGGCTCGCGCTGGTGGAGGCGGTCGAAGCGGGGGCAGGTGAGCGACGGGGAGGTGCCTGCTGCCGGGCATCGGAAGCGGGGGGTGGTGCCTGCGTTCGCGCTCTGTGTGAGGCGCAGCAAGTACGGCTCTCGGGCGGTGATCAACGCGGCCAGTTCGTCGAAGGGGTCACGGATGGCGGCACCGTCCAAGCCGGTGGTGGCGCGGGCGAGCCGGTCGGGAATCAGCGGGCAGGCCAGGGAACCGTCGATGAGCAGCGCGCCGTGGATGCTGCCTTGGAGGCCATCAGGCAGACGAGCACCGCCCGGATCGGCACTTCCGGCGGTCCGGGGGCGTGGGCCGAGCTCGGCGTCAATCAACGGCATGACGCCGGTGTCGTCCAGCAGCCGTCCGGTCCGGCTCCGTCGAGGCAGGCGCGATCCCCTCCAACGACACAAGGCCTGGCCCTGCGCGCTCGCTCGCGGCGGGCTGCGGCTCTTCGGCCGGTCCCGCCGCGGCGGCGCGCGTGCCGGCAAGCCGGCATCTCCGGTAGAAGGCGGCAGGAGTCGCCAGGCGCTGCACTCTCTTCATGTATCCACGCCCCAGCCCAACGATCGACGAGACCAGGACGAGCAGCCCGCAAGCCTCAACCGTGACTGCGCCTGGGGGAGACGGACGACGGCCGGCTGCACGACGATGCGAGGGTGAAGGGCGGAAGACCTTGGGGCTCTGCCCCAAACTCCGGCCCTCCTCGGAGAGGCGGGACGACCACGCGGATTCAGTCCGCAGGTGGAGTCGGGTTGAGGTCCGTAGTGGTCATCTCCTCGCCGGGCACCACAAGTGACACCAGACCTGCCGCACCGGATCGAGCAATGCTTGAGACCTGTGGATCGGTCGGGAAGGGGTGTACCTTCCCGATGATCATGCGAGTTCTCAAGACATGACCGACGCGCCAACGTCGGTCGGGAAGGCACACCCGTGCTCACCGTAGTCCCTGGCCCCGCCGGCGGCGACCGCGAAGCGTCCGCCTCCGGCACCTCGCCCGCGCTGATCGACGAGCTGGTACGTGAAGGCGCCCGCCGGAT
>NZ_SMKP01000311.1:0-7278 GCF_004349015.1 Nonomuraea diastatica | reverse complement strand
GGCGGCGGGTGTTCCCCGCGTCGGCGTCGCTGCCGGCGCCCGTCTGGGTGCTGGAGCGGGCCGTGTGCAGCTGGCTGGCGCTCGGGGCCGCGCTGACCGGCGGCGTGCCGTACGCGGGCGGCCGGATCCGGCGGGCCGCCCACTCGGTGCGCACGCTACGGCGGCGGGTCCGGCTCGCTCGTGGCACGGAACCCGCCGGCCTTGTGCGAGCCGTCGCAGAACGGCTTGACCGAGGACAGGCCGCAACGGCACAGAGCGACGGTCGTCCGGCCGGCGTCGATGGGCTCGCCGTCCTGGGTGAGCAGCTCGAAGTCACCCCTGATGAGCAGGGGACCGTCGGCGCAGGTGGTGACGGTGACCGGGTCTCGCATGCCCGTCACCTGCCCCAGGGCTGAGCGCTCTCACCCGCGACCACGATCGCCAGCTCGTAGGCGCGGACGACGGCCTGCGTGCGGTCCCGGGCGCCGAGTTTGTCCAGGATGTTGGCGACGTGCGTCTTGACCGTCTCCCTGGTGACGTACAGGGTGGCGGCGATCTCGGCGTTGTTCAGCCCTCTGGCCAGCAGACGCACGACGTCGAGCTCTCTCGGGGTGAGACCGGGCACGTGCGCCGCGTCCCGGCGCGGGGCGGCCAGCCGCCGCAGGGCGTCGGGGAACAGCACGGCGTCCCGGCCGTGGACCACCCGGATGGCGGTGACGAGGTCGGACGCTGGCGAGCGCTTGAGCACGTAGCCGGCCGCGCCCGCGCGCAGGGCGGCCCAGACCAGCTGGTCGTTCTCGAACGTCGTGACCACGATGACCCGCGTGCCGGGTGCGCTGCGGGCCAGCTCATCGGTGGCGCGCAGGCCGTCCATGCCGGGCATGCGGATGTCCATGAGCACCACGTCGGCCGTCCGGCCGTGCTCGACGGCGGCGTGGCCGTCGGACGCCTCGGCGACCACCTCGATGTCGTCGTGCACGGAGAGCACGGTGGCCCAGCCCGAGCGGATGAGCGGCTCGTCGTCGGCCAGCACGACCCTGATCACCTGGGGTCTGATCACCGGGGAAGCGTCGCCGTGATCCGCCACGTGCCCTCCACCTCCTCCTGCTCGAACGTCCCGCCGGCCAGGCGCGCCCGCATCCGCATCCCCACCAGCCCGCGCCCGGCCCCTGACGGGGGCCGCCCGGCGATCGCGTTCTCCACGGTGAGGACGACGTCCGCGCCGACCGCCAGGTCCAGCGTGACCGGCCCGCGCCCGTGCCTGAGCGCGTTGGTGACGGCCTCCCTGGCGATCGCGTACGCCGTCCGCGACGTCGCCTCCGGCACCCGGTCCACGGGGTCGGCCCGGCACTCGACAGCCAGCCCGTGGACCAGAGCGTCCAGGGAGTCCAGCGTGGGCGTGCGGGCCTCGCGGCCCTCGTCGAGCACACGAAGCAGCACGTCGAGCTCCTGCTGCGCGTCGCGGGCCGCGCCCATCAGGTGGCCGAGCGACTGCTCCGCCACCGGGACCGTCTCCTGCCGCCGCAGTGCCGCCTGGGCCGCCATGGCCTGCACCAGGATGACGCTCAGCGCGTGCCCCACCGAGTCGTGCAACTCCAGGGCCAGGCTCTGGCGACGGCCGAGGTCCTCGATCACCCGCGACGGGTCCGCCCGCAGCAGCCTGCGGGCCGCCCGCTGCTGGCCGAGCCCCGCGCCTGCCATCACCGCCAGCACCATGACGATCAGGAGCAGGATCTGCGCCACCGTGCCGGGGTCCGCCCGCCAGCGGCCGGGCGAGAGCGCCGCGGGGACACCGGGCGACAACGCCAGCGCGCCCGCGCTCAGCGTGGCCCCCACGAACAGGTGCAGGGCCGTCAGGACGCCCAGGTAGACACGGTCCGGATGCTCGGGCACCGCCACGCCGAGCAACTCCCGCAGCGCGACGGCCTCCAGCCTCCTCACCAGCGGCACGCAGGCCACCAGAACCGACGCGGGCAGGCAGGCCGCCCACAGCAGCAGCACCCGCGACAACGAGATCTCCGTCACCACGAGCAGCGCCAGGACCGCCGCCACCGGTGTCAGCAGCGCCGCCCCCAGCAGCTGGTAGAGCACCGCCCTCCCGTGAATGGTCACAACTCCAGAAGCTAGCCGACGGGTAGCGCGGGCACCTCCCTCACGTGGGGGAGGCGGCGGCCGGCCCGGCTTCCTAGCGTGAGCTGGCATGAAACCACTCGGAGTACTGCTGTCACTGGCCGTGACCGCCGTCGGCGCGCTGTGGTGGACGACTCCGGCGTCGTACCCCTTCGGCGCTCGCGACCGCGTCACGGTCTCGCTCTCGCACCTGTTCGAGCACGACACGGGCGGGGCGATGACGGTCGCCGCCGGTCTCACGGGACTGGCCGTCGCGCTGCTTTCCGGCCGGCCGAACCCGCTGGTCAGGGCGGGCGCCGTCGTCCAGGTGCTGTTCTTCGGCGTCGTGATGTCCGACGCCGGCATCATGTCGCTCCTGGGCTACGTGATGGGACTGTCCCTGCCGGTGGCCCTCGTCGTGGCCCTCGTCGTGCCCGCCGTCAGGGCCTGCCTCCGCGGCCGGATCTGGGGCTACGTCGCGCTCGCCGCTCTGGTCGTGGTCGGCGCCGCCGTGGCCGCGTTCCTCGGCGGCGCCTTGTCGGCGTACGCGGTCAACGTCACGGCCGGGTTGCGCTCGTACGCGGGCCGCATGGCCTGGACGCTCGCCGACATGGCGGCGTTCGCCGCCTGGGTGTGGATCGCCTTCCGCCTGTTCGGCGGAGCGCCGCCCCGCTGGGCCGGGCCGGTGCGGGCGCGGCGGTGGGGCAGGATCGCCACCGTCGGGGCGGCTCTGTGCCCCCTGCCCTACGCCCTCTACCGGCTGACCTGGCTGACACCGTGGCCGACCGACATATCCGGGCCGATCGACCTGCCGCTCAGGTTGCAGGGACTGATGCTCGCCTTCGCGGCCGTGATCGCGTCCGTGCTCACCCTGGGCCTGATCAGCAGGTGGGGAGAGGTGTTCCCGCGCTGGATCCCCCTGCTGCGCGGGCGTCCCGTGCCCGTGCGGTTTCCCGTCGCCCTCGGGGGAGCGGTGGCGGGCGCCTGCTTGCTGGCATCGCCGGGGCTGGCGGTCAAGGCCGTCGAAAGCGGGGAACTTTGGGCGCTGCTGCTGTGGCCGTATCCGCTGTGGGGGGTGCTGCTCGGCGCGGCCGTGCTCGCGTACTGGCTGCGGCGCAGGCCCGATGGCGGCTACACGGCCGCGTCCACCGGCGCGTAGACGTGCGGGCTCCGGTGCATCGCCGGGAGCACGCAACGCCGTCCTGAGTCCACGTGGTCGCAGCGCTCGGCGTCCTCGCGCTGCGGAAGGGGCCCGGGGTTCACGTCTGGTAACGGCACTGAAGGGACGCTATAGGCGTCGCCCCGGGCGCTGGTCTCGGGGTGGCAACGATCGCAACTCTGAACGGTCTCATGAGTATCAGTGAAGCGTTACCGTGAGTGATTCCCGGTGGTGGTGGCGTGCGCTGGCCGTGAATTCGCCACCGGCCCCGCGCGGGCGCGGCCACAGGGTGGTGAGGCTGGGCGGCGTGCCACGGGCCGATACGCAGAGTGCTCGCTCGTTCAGGACGCGTCAGCGGCGCATCCGGGACCTAACGTGGGGGCATGGGGGATCTGTCGAAATTCCAGCGTCCGCGGTTCGCGCGCGCGTACGAACGGATGAGCGCCGCGTCGGAGCGGTCGGGGACGGCCGGGCACCGGCAGCGGTTGTTGTCCGGGCTGGCCGGACGGGTGGTGGAGATCGGCGCGGGCAACGGGATGAACTTTCGCCACTACCCTCCCGAGGTGCGCGAGGTGGTCGCGGTCGAGCCTGAGGACCTGCTGCGGTCGGCGGCGGAGCGGGCCGCGGGTGATGCGCCGGTGCCCGTGCGCGTGGTGGCCGGGCATGGCGGGGCGCTGCCCGTCGAAGACGACGGGTTCGACGCGGTCGTGGTGTCGCTGGTGTTGTGCTCGGTGCCCGACCAGGCGGCCGTCCTGGCCGAGGTGCGCAGGGTGCTCAGGCCGGGCGGGGAGCTGCGGTTCTACGAGCACGTGCGCTCGCTCGGCCCGGTGCTGGGCGTGTTGCAGGACCTCGTCACGCCGCTGTGGCGCGTGGTGGCCGGCGGCTGCCGCCCCAACCGCGACACCGCGCGGGCCATCAGGGAGAGCGGGCTGGTGATCGAGGAGCACACCCGCTTCTCGCACAAGCCGGTGCCTTCCACTCCGGCGCTGCCCCACATTCTCGGGCGCGCACGTAAGCCGGGCGCGTGACGCCTGTCGTCGCCCGCCGCGCGGTCGGAGGGCGCTAAAGGCCGCGTTCCTGCCGGTCGAGGATGGCGACGCAGACCGCGACAGCCCGCGCCGCGTCGCCGTCGGCGATCGCCTGCAGCAGGTCGGCATGGGAGCTGTCGGGGTCGAGCGCCGCCTGCTCCTGGTCTCTGACGCTGTCGCGCAGCGCGTCGCCCATGCTGCGGTAGAGGTCGCCGAGCAGCGCGTTGTGCGCGGCGTCGGCCACCCGCAGGTGGAAGTCGACGTCGGCGTCGGCGAACCCGTCGAGGTCGCCCTCCCTGCCCGCCGCGTCCCTGCGGGCCAGCGCCTCCCGCATCGCGGCGAGGTCCTGCTCGGTGCGCCGGCCGGCCGCCAGCCTGGCGGCCACGAGGTCGAGCCCGCGGCGCACGTCGATGATGTCCATGGCGGCGGCGGTGTCGAGCCGGCGGCGCAGAGCGATCTTGGACTCGTCGGTCGCGGTCACGTAGGTGCCGTCACCCTGCCGGGTGTGCAGCAGCCCCGCGTGCGCCAGCACGCGCACCGCCTCGCGTACGGACAGTCTGCTCATGCCCAGGCTCTGGGCGAGCTGGCTCTCGGACGGGATCTTGGTGCCGATCGGCCACACCCCGCTGGCGATCTCGCGGCGCAGCTCGTCGATGGCGGAGTCCACGAGCGAGGTCCGAGCGACGTTTCGCATGCACCTTCTCCTCACCGGCTGTTGACCATCCACCCTAGACGTTGCCCGGGCCGGCCCCGGTGACGCGGCGTCGGGAGGGCGGTAACGATGTGATCGCTGCCAGACGGCGGGCCTGTCCTGCGGCGGGGCCGCTCGATCGCGCCGCCCGGCCGGCGGGCCCTGGAACTCGGTCCTCGGCATCCTCGTCCGGGATCTTGTCAGGTTCCCCGCCGTCTGCGAGATTGCAGGTTATTTGGGTCAATTTTCCCGGAGGTCACGCGTGTCACAATTACGCCCGGCCCTCGTCGCTGTCGCCCTCACCCTGGCGGTCGCGACCCCGGCCCAGGCGGTCGCGACCCCTGCGATCATCGTCGAGAACGGCCGCACGCAACCGGTCTTCTCCTACGCGGACGCCGTCCGCGAGCACGTGTACGTCGAGTCCACCGTCGACAGCGACCAGGACGGCGCCCTCGACAAGGTCCGGGTGGACATCATCAGGCCCAAGGAGTCCGGCCCCGGGCTCAAGGTGCCAGTGATCATCGACGAGAGCCCGTACTACGACAATTCCGGCCGTGGCAACGAGGGAGAACGCAAGGAATACGATGAAGCCGGAAATGTCGTCAAGTTTCCGCTTTTCTACGACAACTACTTCGTCCCTCGCGGCTACGCCGTCCTCAACGTCGACATGCTGGGCACCACCCGGTCCGAAGGCTGCCCCGACATCGGCGGCAAAGCCGACGTGCTCGGAGGCAAGGCCGTCATCGACTGGCTGAACGGCCGCGCCAAGGCGTTCAGGGCCGACGGAACCCCGGCCGTGGCCGACTGGACGACGGGCAAGTCCGCCATGATCGGCAAGTCGTACGACGGCACCCTCGCCAACGCCGTCGCGGCCACCGGCGTGAAGGGCCTGGAGACGATCGTGCCCATCTCGGCGATCAGCTCCTGGTACAAGTACCAGCGCTCCAACGGCGTCATCTACAACTACGACTACGCCTCCTGGCTGGCCGGCTACATCGACACCGACCCCGCCGCCAAGTGCCAGGCCGTCCGCGACCGGATGGACGCCGAGGACGGCGACGACACCGGGAACCACAACCGGTTCTGGGCCGAGCGCGACTACACCGACGGCCTGCTGGGCGACGTCTCCAAGGTCAGGGCCAGCGTCTTCGTCGTCCACACGGTCAACGACCTCAACGTCAAACCCGACAACTTCTCCGCCTGGTGGAAGGCGCTGGCCGACAGGAACGTGCCGCGCAAGATCTGGGTCGGCCAGACCCAGCACGTGGACCCGTTCGACTTCGAGGGCCGCAGGACCCTGTGGGTGGAGACGCTGCACCGCTGGTTCGACCACTGGCTGCACGGCGTGCGCAACGGGATCACCCGCGAGCCCCGCGCCGACGTCGAGATCGGCCCGGCGCGGTGGATCACCCAGCGCGACTGGCCGGCGCCGTTCGCGGTCAAGGCGTCGCTACGGCCCGCGCCCGACGGCACGCTCGGGCTCAAGCCCGCCCCCAGGAAGAGCACCGCCTCCTTCACCGACGTCGCCATGAGCGAGAACGACATGGTGGCCGAGATCGGCACGGCGAACCCGGGGCGGGTGGCGTTCACCACCGGCCCGCTTTCGCTCGATCTGCGCCTGTCCGGCACGCCCACCGCCGACCTGCGGGTCAAGCTGGACAAGCCCACCGCCAACCTGACCGCCCTGCTCGTGGACTTCGGCGAGGAGAGCCGCGTCGACTGGCGGCGCGGCCAGGGCATCACCACGCTCACCGAGGAGGACTGCCACGGCGAGAGCACCGCGGCCGACGACGCCTGCTACCGCAAGGTCGTCACGAACGTGGCCACCCGGCCGCTCGAGATCGTCGCCCGCGGCTGGATCGACGTGCAGAACCGCCACTCGCTCAGCCACGCCACACCGCTGCCCCCCGGCACCTACGGCACGGTGAAGTGGCTGACGCTGCCGCAGGACTACACGTTCAGGAAGGGGCACAGGATCGGCCTGGTGATCGCCGGCACCGACGCGACCTACAGCGGAGAGACCGGCACCGGCGCCAACGTCACCGTCGACCTGGCAGGCAGCCGCGTCGTCGTCCCGTTCGTGCTCGGCACGCCGCTGCCGGACGTGCCGAAGGACAACGCCAGGTTCCGCGGTCCTGAGCGGGTGGATCTGCCGGAGCCCGAGCCCGGGTTCCACTTCTTCTAGTACTCCAGTGACACATCGCGATCATGGATCGGATCGGCGCTGGTAGTGGTAGTGCCGGGCTGTGGCTTGGTGGCGTCGGCGCCAGTGTGACCAGCGCAGAACGTCCGTGATGGAGCGGTGCCGGATC
>NZ_SMKP01000310.1:0-7300 GCF_004349015.1 Nonomuraea diastatica | reverse complement strand
GGGGTCGGGGTCGGGGTCGGCGCGTTCGGCTGGGCACGGCGGTAGCGTGACGAATTCTCGGGAGCGGATGTCCCAGCGGATCCAGACGGACCTGTCGGGTCCGGGCAGCAACTGGACGTGCGCCGCGTGGGCGCCCGCGTGGCCAGGCTGCAGCTCGCACCCGTAGACGACCTTGCGTTCGTGCCGGCCGCTCTCTGCCAGCGGAGCCCACTCGGCGTCGGTGAGCACGTTGTAGTGCGGGCAGTCCTGCTCACCGGTGTGCCGTTGCAGCCCGGTGGCGAGCGCACCCGCCAGCCCTGCCGCGGTGAAAACCTGATGGACGGCATCATGGACCGACTGGACGTCGTCGTCGCTCAGCTCCGCCACGCCGAGCCGGTCGGCCAGCAGCCGCACGTGGGTGGCGAAGTGCCGACAGGCGTCGACCAGCGCGGCAACCGGAGCCACCGCGTCGTGTGGCGGGTCGTTCGGCGCGTCTCGATGCGTCACAACGGTTACGCTACGCGTTCCTCCAGCCATACGCATGGCTGGCGACGATGCCGCCGGAGCGTGTCGAGGCCACACGGGAGCGTTTCCAGAGCGCTCCCCGGAGATGTGGACCTTTGGGAGCCTATGTCTTGAGGCCCAGGAGAGGAGCATGCTCGGCGCTGCATCTACCGTCGATCCGGCCTTCGCCGTGCTCACCTCGCTCGGCGGTGCGAACCGCAGGCAATGGACATGGCCGCGAACCTCGATGGCGGCGACGACCGTGTCCGGCTGATCGAGGTGCTGAGCTGGCAGGGCGGATTTGCCGACAGCAGACTCCTAACGGACGTGCGGGTCACCCCGTCTCGCCCGGCCGCGGGTAGGTTCGACCACGACTACCGAGGACGGAAGACGCGTTCATGAGCGAGGAGACGTCCGCGATGGACACCTGGACCGCCGGTGAACTGAGCATGATCGGCTATGCCGAGGAACTGGACCTCGCCTCCCGGCGAGACGATGGCACGCTGCGCCAGCCTGTGACGATATGGGTTGTCTGCGTCGATGACGACCTCTATGTCCGTTGCATGAACGGACGCTCCGGCGCTTGGTACCGTGGCACCCAGACCAGCCATCAAGGCCACATCTCGGCCGGCGGCGTAGAGGTGAACGTCACCTTCGCCGACGCCGATCCCGGCGACTCCGCCGTCCACGACCGGATCGACGAGGTCTACCGCACCAAGTACCGCCGCTACGGCAACAACATCATCGGCAGCGTCGTCAGCCCCGCCGCGCGTGCCGCCACGATCAGACTCATACCCGAAAGGTGATCATCGAGTACACCGCCCTCGTGTCGGGCAGAGCCCCGATGAGAAGGAAATCGAGGTCAGGGGGATCTGACGGTCAGCCAGGTCGTTGACCTCTCGGTTGCGCTGGTGGCCGCGAGCGCAGGTCGATGATCTGGCAAATGAAGAAGTTGCCCGGATACTCCTCGAGCCGCCAGATCGCCCTGGTCACCGAGCACAGCGTGTCCATCCAGAACAGGCCTGTCAGGGGCAGCATCACACGGGCCACCAGCCCTGCGAAGCGTCTGGACGTCGAGCTGCGAGAGGAATGAAATCTACCCCCATTATGCAGATTTCGTTTCTCCGACTTTCCTTTGAGGCAAAGCCTGAAAGCGATGCCAGTCTCCCCGCATCGCGGGGTCGGTATGCCCGTCACGCCATGATGGGGAAGCGTTGGTCCAGACCGGTGATGCGCAGCAGCCGGGCCACGCTCGGCGAAACACCGGTCAGGGCGAGTGTGATGCTCTGGGACCGGGCACGGCCTTGGATGCCGATCAGCACGCCGACGATCATGCCACAGCCCGACCCGCGACCCCTGCTTCAAAGCGATCAGCACGACAAACGAACGGTCGCCTCCTGGCCAGACGCCGGGCTACGGCATCACCCTGCACGACGCCGGGGCATACGTCCTCGACACCAGCGTAGGTGGCAGGCAGCCCGGAAAGGCTGCCTCATCGCCGGGCACGCCGGATGGCTCGCTAAAAGAGTGATCATGGGCCACGATGGCCAGCATGAGCAACGATGACGACGCACGTGCCGAGCTGGAGGACTGGAGTGAGCTCATCGGCCGGATTCGTTACGACGGGCCACGTTCTGGGGATGCCGGCGACGAGCGGTTGGCGGATGAGGCGGCGTCCAACGAGTTCTCCAGTTGGGGACGACCCGACAGCTCTGCCGAGATGAACAACCTGATCTGTCGTGCCTTGGAGCTCGGCTACCTGCGGGCCCTGCAGGACGTACGCGAGCAACGCATCGCCGGGCTGGGGCCCACCGACTGACATCGGTACGAAAGACATGACCCGCCTTCGCGCACCGCTCCGCCCCAGCCCTTTCCCGCTCCCAGCACTATCGTGGCCCGGACCAGCGAACTCGTCGTTTCGTGGATGCGGCGATTCGGTCGTCGGGTTGGCCTGCGGCTCATGGCTCGAGCACATGTCTGGCCCCAGGCATTCTTCTGGTGTTGCGCTGCTGTTCGCTCTAGCTGATCCTCTGGGCGAGTCGATCAGTTCCTGGCCTTCCACATCACGATGCTGTGTTGCGTGGCCCAGTGAGCTGGCGAGATGGTCGTTGTCGGGATCGCGTCGCGCAGGTCTCCCCGTCGCGGTTGCCTTCCCGAGCGTCGGCGATACCGGGTCGGCGGAGCCCTCTGCGTGTACTCTTCGCGCATCGGCGCGGTCCGGGTTAGTAGCGGTGAGGTCCGACGCGCCCCTCGAACAGCAGGTACGGCGCCGGCTCGTCGCCGTAGGGGGGCGCGGGTCGGGGTCGGCGCGTTCGACCGGGCACGGCGGCAACGTGACGAGTTCGCGGACGCGGATGTCCCAGCGGATCCAGATGAACCGGCCGGGCCCGGGCAGCAGCTGGACGTGTGCCGCGTGGGCGCCGGCCACCAGCGGCGGGCAGAGCTGATGAATCAGGTCAAAGCCCTCGTGCGACAGGAAACCTGAGGAGCGGGAACTGCAGGCCCTGGGCTATCGCGGCAGCGGCACCACCGTCCGCCAGTACGTACGCTCCTGGCGAGCGGCGACGCCTCCCGCGCAGACATCGATGCGGCCCGCGGTGCGGCAGGCGGATGCGGAGGGCAGCCGCCTAACAGCGTTCGATGCTGGGCAGGTAATCCCTGCGGATCCTGGGCGGATTCTGGCGAAAGGAGCCGGCCGTGCCTGACAATGTCGTACTGATCATTCGATTTCACCCGGTGGGCGGTGAAGACGTCTCCGTGATGAGCGGGGACTTCGACGGGGAGCCGGAGGCGTTGGAGGCGATCGCCCGTGCCGTGGACGAGCGGCGCAGCCTGGTGCTGGCCCGGGCGAGATATGACCGTGAGTCCGACGTGAACGGCGTGGTCATCAACCTCGCCAACGTGGTGTCGGTGCGGGTGTCGAAGACAGACAGTGCCGAGGTGGGCCAGTACCTGTAGCTGCGCCGGTGCATCGGCCGCCGCCACCGTCCACCTGTCCGGCGATACCTGTCCCGGGTTCCGTTCTGTGACTCCTCGGGCCTGGCCGTGCTGGTCGGCATCCAGCACCGGAGCCGAGCCCAAGGCATCACTCTCGCCCTGGCCAATCTCCGCTCGCACACCTCCCGCGTCCTGTGCGTCACCTTGGACCGCGACCTGCAGATGATGGCCTGACCGGACTGGTACGGCTTGGCATCGCAGGCTGGTCAGGAAGAAGTGGACCTACCCAGCCAAGACGGGTTGGCCGCCCTTCTCGGTGGACGCATCGCGTTGATGAGGGTGTCGAGCGGCACACGGGCGAATCCGATGCGGGTGTCGCTCGCCCCATAGGGCAGCCACACGGCGTCATCGTGAAGCAGGCCGCCGCAGGAGTACACGACATTGGGCACGTAGCCTTCTCGTTCGGTGCCGTCGGCGGTGAGGAGCGTTCCGGGGAGTTCGGCGATGACATGGTGCGGCTCGTGAAGGCCGAGAAGCAGGGCGCCGATGGAGTAGTCGCGCATGGGGCCGACGCCATGGGTCAGGACGAGCCAGCCGACGCTGGTCTCGATGGGGGATCCGCAGTTGCCCACTTGGATGAGTTCCCAGTCCCAGCGGGGGGTGTGCAGCGGCGTCGGTGGTTGCC
Source organism: Nonomuraea diastatica (assembly GCF_004349015.1). Taxonomy (NCBI): domain Bacteria; kingdom Bacillati; phylum Actinomycetota; class Actinomycetes; order Streptosporangiales; family Streptosporangiaceae; genus Nonomuraea; species Nonomuraea diastatica. Next base: position 3,195 of record NZ_SMKP01000310.1, on the reverse strand, counting down.
AGGTGTTGTGCCGGTCGAGGGTCGTGAGCCCGATGGTCTCGCCGTCGGAGCGGCACAGCGCCAGCGTCCGTCCGCCGACCGGTCGTGGGAAGAGCGCCATGCCTTTGTTGACGGCCGCCGGGCCGCGCATGGGAGTGATCTCGAAGTGGCGCAGGTCGTCGCTGGCGATCAGGTGTGAGCGGATGTGCCTCCCGTCGTAGGCGGTGTAGGTGGCCCGGTACGAAGGTGTGCCGTCCTGGTCGACGATTCGTACGAATCGCGCGTCCTCCATGCCGTTGGACTCGGCCGCGGTCGACGGCCAGAGGACTCGCCGATGCAGGGGGAGGTCGGCGGGGAAGGCAACGGTGTAGGCGGAGTGCGTCGCGCGGCGCATCTGTTCCAGAGTCGGCTGTGTGGAGGTGCGGGCGAGCAGGTCGGCGGGGAGCCGGGCGATCGCGTGCTCGAAGTCGTTGTCGTCGAAGCGTTCCGGCAGGGATCGCAGGACGGCGGCCGTCACCTCGTTGTCCCAGGCGCTGTCGCAGAGCCCGGCGGCGAGCAGATCGCGCCGGTGGCGGGTCCGAAACCGGCACCCGACGGACAGCGTTCCTGAGCGGTCGGCGATCGCCAGCTCGGAGCAGGGGCCGAGCAGCGCCGTGGCGAAGCCGATCGAAGACAGGTGTCCCTCACCGATCTGCCGCAGGCTGATCGCCACACGGAGCTGTCCTGGGCGCAGGCCGGACTGGTCGGGATGGGGGACCATGGAGGGATTGCACACTGCCGCGCCCTCCACAGCGTACTCATGACTGAAGTAGGCGCCCACGAGGAGGCGGGCCGTCAGGGACAGCTCGAGGTCGCGCGGGACGCGATGGCGGACCAGGTCGTGGTGATGGGCGAAGGTCGTTTCGAGGTCGTGGTGCCGGTTGCCGAATCGTTGCAGCGTCTCCTGGAGCATTTCGGTGGTCTGGTCTTCGCCCAGGAGCATGATGCGGTCGATCAGCGCGGCGGCCCTGGTACGGGTGAGCGCGGCGTCCTCGCCGGGCACGAAGAACTTGATGATCACTCTTCGCGGATCGGGAGTGAGGGTCGGGCCGAGCCGCGTGGCCAGGTCCCTGATGGTCATGAGAGCCGCCTGGCATGCTGCATGGTGGAGATCAGCGCGATGGTCGACTCCGCTCCCTGGTTGAGGTTCGGACCGTGCTCGGTCAGGCCGTCGTAGCCGCCGCCGGTCGCCGGGTCCCACATCGGAACGCCGGCGTCGTTGGCTCCCTGGAACCACGCCACCGACCGTCGTACCCGCTCCTGCCACGCGTTGTCGCCGGTCACGTGGGCGGCGGTGGCGCAGGCGTCGGCGAGCGCGGCCACCTCGATCGGCTGCTGGTCGTAGCGGGCCTGAGGCGCGTCCTGTCGCCAACCGGTGGTGGGTACGACCGCGAGCAGGCCGTCCTTGGTCTGGATGTCCGACAGCCAGGCCAGCATGCGTAGGCCGGTGGTGAGCAGCTGCCGGTCATCACTCAGATCCCCGGCGGCGATGATCACTTCGGCGAGAGCGGCGTTGGCGTAGGTCAGGTGCGGTTGCGGCCACGGCCAGGAGGGGTTCTCCGAGGGTGTGCCGATCGCCTCCACGGCGTCCATCAGCAGGGAGGCGGCCACGGTGCTGTCCGGGGTGGTGCGCAGGACCTCCGCCGCGCCGAGCCCGGCGAAGGCCATGGCGCGTGGATGCGGGGAGCGCTGTTCGGCGCCGAGAACGAAGGCGTGCAGCGCTTCGTCCCGGATCCAAGGGATGGCGTTTCGGGCCGCTGCGGTGCCCAGGCCCCACATCGCTCGTCCCCACCAGTCGCCGACGCCCGGCAGTTCGCTCCAGCGGCGGTCGAAGGCGAGCCGGTTGCGGAACGCGCCGGAACGATCCTGCGCGTGGGTGAGGAAGGCCAGGTAGGACTCGGCCAGCCGGGTCAGCTGCTGGGCGGGGCGCGGCTCGCGGCTGGCGACGATGAGGCCGCGGGCGACGTCGTCTGTGCAGTAGCCGTGCTCGCGGCGGACGACTGCGTGCCGGGCATGCTCGAACAGGCCGGTGCCGTCGCTCATCCGGAGCAGGTGCTTGAAACCGGGATCGGCGGCGCTCATGGCAGCATCGCGACCGGCCGCGCGGCGACGAGCGACCGGCCGAGGCCGTCGTATCGGGCCGCGACCGCCGGCCACAGCAGGGTCGGGATCAGGTCGCGGGTACGCCTGGTGAGATTGCTGGCCAGCCCGGGTTGCGTGAGGACGCGACGTATGGCGGAGGCGAGCGCGGCGGGGTCGCCGTGGGGAACGAGCAGCCCCGGGCCGCTGGTGAGCAGCTCCACGGCGTGCGGGAAGGTGGTGGCGACGACCGGCACGCCGGCGGCCACGGCCTCGATGAGGACACCGGACGTGACCTGCTCCGCCGAGTCATAGGGCAGGATGATGACGTCTGCCGAGCGGACCAGTCGGCTCAGCGAGTCCTGATCCCGGTAGACGGGGTCGTGTCGTATGGCCGTGGACACCCCCAGCTGGGCGGCGAGTTCGTGCAGGCCGTCGCGATAGGCCTCGCCCTGGAGCTCCAACACTTTGGGGTGGGTCTCGCCGGCGATCGTGTAGATCGGTGAGGGGTCGAGGCCCACCAGGAGCGCGAGGGCACGTACCGCCCATTCGATCCCTTTGCCTGGTCCGAGCAGTCCCCACGTGAGCAGGTGCGGACGGGGGCGGCGCTGAGCCGGGACCCGCATGTGGTCGGCGGTCCCATGCGGAATGATGAACACCTTGCCGGCATCCACCCGGTAGCCGGCCCTCAACCGGTCACGAGCGGTGCCGGTCATGGTCACGATCGCGTCGGCGGCCTCCCCGATCTCCTCGAGCAGGGCTTTTTGCGAGGGAGTGGGCCTGGCCAGGACGGTGTGCAGGACCACGATGCTCGGCACGGTGAGGCATCGCAGCAACGGCAGGACGTCCTGGCCGTCCGGACCGGGATAGATGCCGTACTCGTGCTGCACGATGGCCACGTCGAAGTCCTCCAGAGCGCAGGCCGCGGCCTGCCAGCCGCCGAGCCCGCCGGGAGTCCAGGTGTGCACGACCCCGGGCTGCGGCGGTTCGTCGTCACCTTCCGCGGTGACACGGACGATCCCGCCGGACCCGCCACCCCTGGCCAGATGGGCGGCCAGGGCGGAATTGAAGGTCGCGAGCCCGCACTGGGTGGGCGGG
>NZ_SMKP01000309.1:0-7455 GCF_004349015.1 Nonomuraea diastatica | reverse complement strand
GGCGCGGGCAGTTCGGTGCGGTGGGCCTGGATGCGGGCCAGCGCCGAACGCAGCTCCCCCGCCGTGTCCGCGGGCGGCTCGACCGCCTCCAGCTGAGCGGTGAACCGGGCGGCCTCCTCGGCCAGCAACGTGCGTACCCGCTCGCGCAGATCCTCCCTGGCCCGCACCGTGAGCGTGCGCACCGCCTGGTCGCCGAAGACGGCCTCCAGCAGCTTCTGCGTCAGCACGCTCGTCCCGCCGGCGATCCCCACCTCGATCCCGGTCAGCCCTCCGGTGGAGGCGAACACGGCCAGCATGAGCAGCAGTCCGGCCCCGTTCACCCCGAACGACGCCACGCGCGCGGTCGTGCGCTTCTCGGCCCCCTCCGCGCGTACGAGGTCGAGCACGAACTCCTGCCACCCCCGCACCGCTGCCTCGGCCCGCTCGGCCAGCTCGGGCGAGGCGCGGCCGAGCCGGGCGGACTCGACGGCGCCGAGCCGTTCGAGCAGCCCGGGGCCGCCGGGCGCGGCGGACCACCCCTCCAGGGCCCGCTCGGCGGCGCCGTCGGCCGCGCCCCTGATCAGCGCCTCGACGCCGCTCTCCAAGGCGTCTCTGAGCTGGACCTCCGGCACCCGTCCCGTGAAGAAGCCGACGACGCGGTCGCGCAGCCAGCCCACCCGGCTCTCCAGCGAGCGCATGAGGTCGCCGGTGCCGATGAAGTCCTGCCAGCGGGCCAGCACCTCGCCCCGCAGCAGCGACCCGTCGCGCATGCCCTCGTCGAAGTCGGCCATGCCGCCCGCGTAGGCCCCCGTGACGATCGAGCGCAGGCCGTCGAAGGCGGCGCGCTGGCGGTCGACGGCCCCGGCCAGCGACGGCACCCGGGTGGCGAGGCTGTCGAGCGCCCCCGACAACGTCTGGCGTACGACGCGGGACCTTTCCGCGGCGTCGGAGGCCAGCCCCGTGAGCCAGGCGGCGACGGGCCGCACCATCTCATGGGGCAGCCGGGCCTTCTCGTCGGGGAGCGGCACCTCGGGGACGGTGAACAGCCGGGTGTCCGCCAGGCCGTTCTCGGTGAGGAGGCGGGACAGGTCGCGCGAGACGGGGTCGAAGGCGTCGGGCGGCACGCGGTCGAGGACAACGGCCAGCGCGGTGCTGCGTTCGCGGGCGGAACGCAGGAAGCCCCACGGCACCTCGTCAGCGTAGCGGGCCGCGGTCGTGACGAACAGCCACAGGTCGGCCGCGGCCAAGAGCTGGGCGGCGAGTTCCCTGTTGGCGGTCACCACGGAGTCGATGTCGGGCGCGTCGAGCAGCGCGAGCCCGGCGCCGAGCGCGTCGGAGGTCACCACGCGCAGCGTGCCGGGGCCGGCGCCGGTGCCGCGGGACAGGCCGGGGAGCACGTTCTGGCCCATGAACCAGTCGCGGTCGGCGGGGCTGACCACGAGCGTGGGAACCAGCGTCGTGGGCCGCAGCACGCCCGGCTCGGCGACGTCGGCCCCGACCAGCGAGTTGACCAGCGTGGACTTGCCCGCGCCGGTGGATCCGCCGACGACGGCGAGCAGCGGCGCGTCGAGGGAGCGCAGCCGGGGCAGCAGGTAGTCGTCGAGCTGGCCGGTCAGCTCGCGCAGCGCACGCCTGTCGGCCGCGGTCTCCCCGATCGCCAGCGGGAACACCTCGCGGTCGAGGGGACGGCGCAGTGTCTCCAACGCGCCCAGCAGGTCCATGAATCCCACGCTACCCAGCGTGAATCACATTCACCGGCCGCGCGCGCCAGAGGTGTCGCGCGTTCAGCCCGCGGGCGGCTCCCTCAGCACGTAGCCGACGCTACGGAGCGTGTGGATGAGCCGCGGTTCGACGTCGTCGACCTTGCGCCTGAGATAGGAGACGTACGACTCGACCACGCCGGCGTCGCCGCCGAAGTCGTAGTTCCAGACGTGGTCGAGGATCTGCGCCTTCGACAACACGCGCCCGGCGTTGACCATGAAGTAGTGCAGCAGCTTGAACTCGGTCGGCGACAGACGTACCTGCCTGCCGCCCCGCCACACCTCGCGCGCGTCCTCGTCGAGCTCCAGGTCGGCCACCTTGAGCCTGCTGACGGGCCCGCCCTCCCCGCGGGTGCGCCGCAGCACCGCCCGGATCCTGGCCTGCACCTCTTCGAGGCTGAACGGCTTGGTCACGTAGTCGTCGCCGACCCGCAGCCCGGCGATCTTGTCCTCGGTGGCGTCGCGGGCCGTCAGGAACAACACGGGCGTGCCGATCCGCTTGGCCACCTCGAACCCGTCGAGGTCGGGCAGCATCACGTCGAGCACGACCAGGTCGGGCGAGGCCCGTTCCGCCACCTCCACGGCCTCCTGCCCGTCGGCGGCGGTCAGCACCTCGAAACCGGAGAAGCGCAGGCTGGCGGAGAGGAGGTCCCTGATGCTGGGTTCGTCGTCCACCACCATGATCAGCGCCTCGGGTTTCGTCACCTACTCAGCGTGACAAAATCACCTGAGGGTTTGCTGAAGGCTCACTCCAAGGCAAGTGGGAGTTCGACCCGGAAGGTGGAGCCGTCCTCGGGTGAGCTCTCGACCGTCACCGTGCCGCCGTGGGCCTCCACCAGCGCCTGCACGATGGCCAGGCCGAGCCCGCTGCCCCGGTCCTCCCCCGACCGGCGCGACCGGGCGGAGTCGGCCCGGTAGAACCTTTCGAAGACCCGTTCCAGCTGGTCGGGGGTGAGTCCGGGGCCGCTGTCGACGACCTCGATGAAGAGCGTGCCGTCGCCGGCCCCGGCGCGGACGGTGATCGGCGAGCCCGGCTCGGTGTGGATGATGGCGTTGGTGACGAGGTTGGTGACGATCTGGCGCAGGCGCACCTCGTCGCCGGCGACGATCAGGGCCGCACCGCCGATCACGTCGAGCTTCACCGCGCGGTCGGGCGCGAGGATCCTGGCATCGTGTACGGCGTCCGCGGCGAGCGCCAGCATGTCGACCGGGCGCATCTTCAGCGGCCGCTGCTGGTCCACCCTGGCCAGCAGCAGCAGGTCGTCCACGAGCAGGCTCATCCGCCCGGCGGCCTTCTCCACGCGCTGCATCAGCTCGGTGGGGTCGGCGCCGGGGTTCTGTCTGGCGTACTCGGCGAAGCCGCGGATGGAGGTCAGCGGGGTGCGCAGTTCGTGGGAGGCGTCGCCGACGAACTCGCGCATGCGGACCTCGGAGCGCCGAGCCGCCGCCTCCGAATCCGACCTGGCGGCGAACGCTGTCTCGATCTGCGCCAGCATCCCGTTGAGCGACCTGGCCAGGCGGCCCACCTCGGTACGCGGGTCGCCGTCCGGCACCCGCCGGCCCAGCTCGCCGGCCGCGATGGCCTCAGCCGTGCGCTCGATCTGGCCGAGGGGACGCATGCTGCGCCGTACGATCGTGATGCCCACGACGGCCAGGATGAGCAGGATGCCGCCGCCGCCGAGCAGCTCGATGAGCACGAGCCGCCGGGTGATGGCGTCGACCTCCTCCAGGTCCACCGCGACGACGAGCGTGCGCCGGCGGACCATGCTCTCCAGCACCCGCCACTCGCCGTTGCCCCTGATCGCGGGCGCGTTGTAGGGCTCGGCTCCCGGCGCGGACTGCAGGACCGGCTTCGGCTTCAGGTCGACGTCACGGTCGATCAGCATCGGCTCGAACGCGCCGCCCGGCTCCTTGACCAGCACGATCGCGTCGGACTCGATGGCGATCGGCCGGTCGGAGGTCTCTCTGTCCCTCCTCCAGTCGCTCAGGACCTTCTTGTGCATACGCAGGCTGAGCAGGTGGAGCTGGCTGTCGACCCGGTCGATGAGGTAGCCGTGCAGCACCGAGACGCTCACCAGGCCGATGAAGGTCATGCCGAACCCCAGCAGCGCCAGCATCGACGCGATGAGCTTGATCCGCAGCGGCAGGTCGCGCATCAAGGGCTCGGCGGCAGGCGGAGGACGTAGCCGACACCGCGCAACGTGTGGATGAGCCGCGGGCTGCGGTTGTCGATCTTTCGGCGCAGCACGGACACGTACGACTCGACGATGCCCACCTCGCCCCTGAAGTCGTAGTCCCAGACGTGGTCGAGGATCTGCGGCTTGGACAGGACCCGGCCGGCGTTCGTCATGAAGTACCGCAGGAGCTTGAACTCGGTCGGCGACAGCGCCACGGCGTTGCCCCCGCGCCACACCTCGTGGCTCTCCTCGTCCAGCTCGATGTCGGCGAACGTCAGCCTCGGCGGCGGCGACTGCGGCTCCCCGCTCGTACGACGCAGCACCGCGTGGATCCTGGCGATCACCTCCTCCAGGCTGAACGGCTTGGTCACGTAGTCGTCCCCGCCGATCGTGAGCCCGCGGATCTTGTCCTCGGTCTCGTCACGGGCGGTCAGGAACACCACCGGCGTGTACAGCCCGCCGCCGCGCAGCCGCCTGACGATCTCGAATCCGTCCAGGTCGGGCAGCATGACGTCGAGCACCATGAGGTCGGGGCGGTGCCGCTGCACGGCGGCCACGGCGTCGAGGCCGCTCTTGGCCGTGGTCACGTCGAAACCCGCGAACCTCAGGCTCGCGGCGAGGAGCTCGAGGATGTTCGGATCGTCCTCGACGATCAGCAGGCGTGCTTCCATCACCTTCAAGGATGCACTCATCGGACAGGTGCCGGGACAATTCCGGCAATGTGTCGGGCAATGGCCAGGCTTGACGTGGCGGCGGGCGAGGGTGCGTTACGCACGAGCACGACCCGGCCGTGCAGGTCCACGACGAAGTCGTCGACCATGCGGCCGTCGCGCGCGACAGCCTGGGCGCGTACGCCGCCTTCGGTTCTTTCCAGGTCGGAGGCGGTGAGCGCGGGGACGTAGCGGCGGGTGGCACGGAGGAACTCGCGTTTGACGAGAGAGCCGTGGAGTTCCCTGAGCCCGGTACGCCAGTGGGCGCGGGCCAGGCGTAGGGTCCCCGGCCACCCAAAAATTTGCCGAAAATTGCAGTAATTTCGCCATCGCACGGCAGAACCGTAGCCCTCATAGGCCAGGGCGAGCACCGCGTTCGGCCCCGCCAGCACCCGGCCGTCGGTCTGCCGCGTCAGATGAACCCCCAGGAACGGATAGCGCGGATCGGGCACCGGGTAGATCAGTCCCCGCACGAGGTCCTTGGCCGCACCCTTGAGCGCGTAGAAGTCACCCCTGAACGGGACGATCCTGACGTCCCCCGGCGAGCCCGCCATCCTGGCCACCGCATCGGTGTTCAGCCCGCCGCACACCACCAGGCGGTCGAAGACGAGCTTCCGCCGCCCGGCCAGCACCTCCACGCCTCCCGGGCGTTCCCTGATCGCCCTGACCGGGTGTGCGAGGCGTACGGACCCGCCCAGCTCCGCGACGTCCTGCGCGAGCCGGCGCGCGACGGCCGGGAAGTCGCAGATCGCGGTGCGCGGCGAGTGGATCGCGCCGACGCCGACCGCGTGCGGCTCGATCTCGCGCAGCCCCAGCCCGTCCAGCTCGGAGATGCCCGGCACCCCGTTGGCCCTGGCCCGCTCGGCCAGCGCGCTCAGCCGCGGCCGCTCGGCCGTGGTGCTCGCCACGACCAGCTTCCCGACCTCGAGGTACGGCAGCGCGTGCGCGGCACAGTAGTCCTTGAGCAGCGCCACACCCTCGCGGCACAGTTTTGCCTTCAGCGAGCCCGGCGGGTAGTAGATGCCCGCGTGGACGACGCCGCTGTTGTGCCCGGTCTGGTGAGCGCCGACGCGGCCCTCCTTCTCCAGCACGGTCACCTCGGCCCCCCTGGCCTGGGCCAGCTCCCGCGCCACCGCCAGGCCCACGATGCCCGCGCCCACGATCCCGATCTTCTCCGTCACACGACAATTTTCCGACTTACCAACCGCCCCCGCCATATCCGGACGAATCGAACATGAGTGCGCGCCCTGGAGGTTCCGCCGGAATGGCCGGCGGCGTGCCCGATCAGGCGTGAGACTGGGTCGATGCAGCCCGAGGAAATGCAGAACATCGCTGTGGCGCTCGGCCGCACGTTGGTGGGGACATCGACGTTGGCGGGCGGGTTCTCGCACGAGACGTGCCTGCTCACACTGACCGACGGCCAGGTCGTCGCACGGCTCGGCGGCCCGGATCCGGCCGTCGAGGCCGCGGTCATGGCGGCGGCCGCCCGGCACGTTCCCGTCCCGCAGGTCCTCCTGGTCATGCCGGCCCCGGCTGATGACGAGCACGCTCGGCCGGCCATGGTCCTGGAACACGTGGCGGGGACGCCGCTCAGCCAGGTGCTCTCCGGCGACGGGTGCACCGGGACGACCATGGAGGATCTCGGCGCCGAGGTGGGACGTGTAGTGGCGGGAATCGGTGCGGTGACGTTCGAGCACCGGGGTTTCTTCACCGACGAGCATCTGTCCGTCCGCGCGGAACGCCCGTGGTCACAACAGCTGCGCGAGGTCGCCGAGGTCTGCATGGCGGCCGCCCCCGAAGCCCGTCTGGATCAGAACACACGACGGGAATGGGTGGAGCTGTGCGCGGCCCACGCACCGGCACTGGTCCGTATCGATGACCACGCCCGGCTGGTCCATGCCGACATCAACCCCAAGAACATCCTGGTCACGCGCGTGCGTGGCGGCTGGCGCGTCGATGCTGTCCTCGACTGGGAGTTCGGCTATTCGGGATGCCCTTATGGCGACGCGGCCAACATGGTCCGCTTCGGCGCCGACTACCCCGTTCCGTTCGTCCACGGCTTCTGCCGCGCCTTCGCCGAACACCAGCCCGCCGACCTGGCCCTGGCGGAGGACTGGGGCCATCTGGGGCGCGTCCTGGACATGTTCGCGCTCAGCGACCTGGTCACTCGTCCTGCCGGAAATCCCGTGGCGGAGCAGGCCGCGGAGCAGATCAGGCGCTGGGTCGCGGACGGCGTACCACGCCTGGTCCCATGAGCCGAAATCGAACGTGAGTACGATGGAGTCATGTATCTGCCGCCGGAGTGGCCGCCCGAGGTGCGTCCGCCCAGCGTGCCCGACTGGGAGACCACGGCGGTGGCCTGGCTGCTCGACGCCGTGCCGCCCGACTACCGCGCCTACGACGTGCTCAGGCGGCACCCGGTCGCGCTCGCCAGCATGGCCAGGCACCACGTCGCCTCGGCCATCGAGGCCGCCCGCGCGGGTTACCGGGCGGCCGCCGTCGACCTCAAAGGACACCTGCCGCCGCACACCATCGAGGCGGTGCTCGACGTCTACCGCGAGGAGGGGCCCCGGCTGGTCCGCCTGTCGCGCTCCATCGAGGTGGTGGAGCGGGCGCTGCGCGGCGACCTGTTCACCGCCACGATGCGGCGCTCCGGCCGTTGACCGGCCGGAGGCTCAGCGGGTGCGGCGGGCGAGGAACGTGATCACGCCCACGGCGGTGACGGCCGCCACCAGCCAGATGAGAACGTCTTTGATCGTCAACCCGGACGCGCCGGCGTCGGCGGCCACCTCTTCGGGGACCTCTTCCAGGGTCGGGGTGCTGTCTCTT
>NZ_SMKP01000308.1:0-7522 GCF_004349015.1 Nonomuraea diastatica | reverse complement strand
GGCGGGCGGTGCAGGAGCTGGCCCTCGGCGCTTCTCATGCGAGGATCAGCGCAGGAGGAGGCGGTTGCGCAGGCGGGTGGTGAGCGGGGTGCCGGCGCGGACGGCTCTGCGGATGGCGTCGCTGCGTTGCCAGGCCGCGGTGGCGGTGGCGTCGGTGATGCCGTCGGGAGCGTACCGGACGTAGTTCGACATCTCGGCGAGTGGGCGGAGATGCGTTGAAATTTCCGCTGAATGGCGGATGACGATGTCCTCGGCCGTCAGCGCACGCTCCCCCTTCAACCCCAGGTCGTCGCGCGTCTGCCGCCACGCGCCGAGCACCCGCGGGCCGGGCTCCTCGGCCCTGCGGCGGCCGCGCCTGCGCCACCACGGCAGGACGGCCGCCACGGCCGCGTACACGACCAACAGCCCCCCAGCGGCCGCCCCCGCGAGCAGCCACGGGTCCTGGCCGCTCGCGGGCCGCTCGCCGTCGCCCGTCGACTGCGGCCGGGACGTCCTCGGCCGGTCGCTCCCGCCCTGGGACAGCTCGCCCGCCAGCGCCTCGCTCTCCTCGATGGCCGAGGAAACGACGTCATGGTCGTCCTTGGCCCCGCTGCGTCCCGGCGTGGGGTAGAACGGCCGCCAGCCGAGCCGGTCGAACTTGATCTCCGCCCACGCCACCACGTGTCCGGATTTAACGTGATAAACCCCGCCGGACTTCTCCCCCGGCCGGAACCCCACGACCACCCGCGACGGCAGGCCGAGCGTCCTGGCCATGAGCGCGAACGTGGCCGCGAACTGCTCCGAGGTCCCCCTGTGCGTGGTCCGCAGGAAGAACTCGAGCCCCTTGAGCGAGTGCCCTGGAGGAGCGGTGACATCGTGGGAGGCGTTGGTCCGCAAGTAGGTCTGGAGCCGGTACGCCTGCCTGATCGGCGTGTCGACGCCCTCGGTCGCCTCCCGGGCGAGCCCGCGGAACAACTGCCGCTGCGGCCCCGCGGGGAACGCGGTCAGGTTCGCGTCGTCCGCCGGGGTGGCGTCCAGCAGGTCCTGCTTGGCGGGCCTGGCCACCCGCGAGGTCACCTCGTAGCTGAACCCCTTGCCGGGTGCGGCGGCGGCCAGCAGCGTTCCGCTGTCCGGGTCGGCCGCCAGCCCGCGCACCCCGCCGACCTCCACGGGCCGCTCGGCGGCCGGCAGCCAGCTGCCCGGCAACCCGCCGAAGGTCACGGTCTGGCGCACGACGTCCGCCCTGCCCGTCCACTCCCCCTCCGGCACCCGGCCGCCCGTCGGCTGGAAGCGCGCGCCGGACGTCCACCGTACGCCGTCGTACCGGTCGAGCACGGCCAGCCGCCAGTTGAGCGGCTGGTCCGCCTTGACGGTGAACAGCTCCCTGTCGGGAATCTGCAGCCACGCCGAGACACGGTCGAGCGGGCTGACGCCGTCCACGCGTACGGGCGGCGGCAGGTCGGCGTCCTCTCGGGGGTTGTACGGGTGTGCGGCCACGGGCAGCAGCGGGCCCGCGACCAGCGCCAGGGCGGCCAGCGCCGCGGCCGCGGGGACGCCTCCCAGCAGCCAGGCCGCAGGGCGGTTCTCGCGGACGAGAGCCAGCGCCGCGATGAGCACGAGGAGTGCCGCCGCGACCGGCAGGTTCGATCCGGGGCCGTCGACGCCCAGGAGGAGCGCGACGCCGTACACGACGAGGGCGGGGACGGCGGCGGCGATCCTGGTCCTGGTGCGGGCCAGCGTCTCGGCGCCGACGGTGGCCGCCGCCCACACCAGCGTGTGGACCAGCACCAGCAGCCGGGGCTCCGGCTGGGCGGGCAGGAGGGTGGTGAGCAGGGCGTGCCACGCGTTCGCCACGTCGGCGAACAGGGCCGGTTGCGGGCCGCCGTACAGGAGGACGGCGCCGGCGAACCACAGGACCAGGTCGATCGCCAGGGCCAGCCACAGGGGGCGCCTGCCGGTGAGCACCGCCACGGCCGGGGGCGCGACCGCGGCGGGCACGACGGCCATGAGGAGCTCGGAGCCGGGGAAGACGCGGTGGAACCCCCACCCGGCGACGCCCGCGACGGCCGCCACCAGCGCCAGCCCGCACAGCCGGCGCCACGCCGCCACGCCGCCGGGCGGGCTGGTATCCCGAGGTGGCGGTGCCGGCGCTGCACGGCCGCGGGTCGCGGCGGCGGGTGCGGCGCCTCGGTGGCGGCTCATCGCGGCCCCCACACGTACGGGAGCGCGTCCAGCGACGGCATCGGCACGACCGTGACCCCCGGGACGCTCACCGGCGTCTGGCCCGTGTACACGCAGATGACGCGGTCGAAGCGGCGCCGCACCCCCGCCACGCGGGCCGCCTCCGACGGGTCCGCGGTGACGAGCACGAGGGAGCCTCCGCCGCGCGCCACGCGGATCGCCTCCGTGACCCCCGCCGTGCCCGCCTGGACGAGGGCGAGCCGGTCCAGGACCGTCTCCGGGCCGGCTTTGACGTCCAGGAGGGGGCCGTCGCCGGTGAGGACGCGTACGGGGAAGCCCGCCTGGGCGGCGGCCAGCGCGACGGACGCGGCCGCGTCGACGGCCGGCTCCGTGAGGTCGCGCGTGTCGAGCACCACCGTGGTGGTGGGCAGAGCGGCGTCGATGAGCCGGCGGACCATCAGGGTCCCGGTGCGGGCACTGGAGCGCCAGTGGATGTGGCGCAGGTCGTCGCCGACGACGTACTCGCGCAGGGTGTGGAAGGTGACGGTGCCGCTGGGCGCGTTGTCGCCCGCGGGGCCTTCCAGGTGGTGCGCCCTGCCGGACGGCGGGACGGGGAGCACGACGGTGCGCGGGCGGACGAGGAGGGTAGCGGGCCGGCCGTACTCCCTGACGCGGCGCGTGAGGCCGAACGGGTCGGCGCGCACGAGGCGCAGCGGGCCCACCGGGATCTCGCCGCGGACGTCCGTGGGCAGCGGATACGAGACCGTGCGCCCGGCGTTCCCGGGCAGCCTGGGCAGGTCGATGGTGTACTCCGACGCGCCGATGCGGTCCTGCGTTCGCAGCCCGGACAGGCCGCGGCGGCCGAGGTTGCGCACGTTCAGCACGGCCACGGCGGCGTCCCCGCGCGGCACCTTGAGCGGCGTGACCTCGCGGCCGACCGCCAGCCTGGGTTTCGAAGCGGTCCAGGCGAGCGCGGCGCCCAGCGCGAGCAGCCCTCCGGTGGCGAGCACCACGAGTTCCCGGTAGCCGAGCGCGAACCCCGCCACGTACAGCACGACGGCCCCGGCGAGCGTGCCCCAGCCCAGCGGGGTGAGCACGGCCGGGGCCCGCCTCCAGCGGCCCGGCGGCGGCACAGCGGGCACGTGCGGCACGGCCGGTGCCTACGCCGCCTGCGGCACCGGCATCCCGGCGAGGATCTCGCCGAGCGCCGCCGCGGTGGTGACCTCGCGCAGCTCCGCCTCGGGCGTGAGGATCAGTCGGTGCGCGAGCACCGGTCCGGCCAGCGCCTTGACGTCCTCGGGGACGACGTAGTGGCGTCCGGCGGCGGCGGCCTTGACCCTGGCGGCGCGCAACAGCGCGAGACTGCCACGAGGGCTGGCGCCGAGCCGCAGGTGCGGGCTGGTCCGGGTGGCGGCGCACACGGCCACGATGTAGTCGTAGACGGGGTCGGCCACGTGGATGCGCGAGGCGAAGTCGATCATCCCGGACACGTCCGACGCCCGCGCCACCACGGGCAGCCGCTCGACCTGCGGCCCGGTCGGCATGCCCTTGAGCACCTCGACCTCGGAGACGTGGTCGGGGTAGCCGACGGAGATCTTCATCAGGAACCGGTCGAGCTGGGCCTCGGGCAGCGGGTACGTGCCGTCCATGTCGACAGGGTTCTGCGTGGCCACCACCAGGAACGGCCTGGGCACCGGATGCGGCTCGGCGTCCACCGTGACCCTGCGCTCCTCCATGACCTCCAGCAGCGCGGCCTGGGTCTTCGGCGAGGCCCGGTTGATCTCGTCGGCGAGCACGATGTTCGCGAAGACGGGCCCGTGGTGGAACTCGAACTTCTGGTGTGCCTGGTTGAAGATCGACACGCCCGTGATGTCGCTCGGCAGCAGGTCGGGGGTGAACTGGATGCGCCGCCACTCGGCGTCCACGCTGGCGGCGACGGAGCGGGCGAGCGTCGTCTTTCCGGTGCCCGGCACGTCCTCGACGAGCAGGTGCCCCTCGGAGAACAGGCAGATCAGGGCCAGCTCGATCGCCTCGTGCTTGCCGCGGATGATGCGCTCGATGTTGGCGGCGAGCAGCTGGAAGCGCTGCGCGAACTGGCCGGCCAGCTGGGCCGGTTGCTGCGGCGGCTGCTGGTACGGCTGGACCGTCTGCTCGAAATGGTCCTGGTGGTTGTATTGGGTCAACTGAGTCCCCTTCTCAGTCGGTGCACTCGTAGAGCGGCGCGGCCGGGAACCCGCCGCGCGGCGTGGCCATCAGGGTGTCACTGATGTAGGCGGTGCCCCCGTTCCACTCGATCCTGTTCCAGATGTCACTGGTCTCCCCGGTCTGGTCCTCGCGCACCGATTTGCCCTTGACCTGGCAGATCACCGTCAGGTTCAGGTACTTGCCCTTCTCGATCTTCCCGATCTGGCAATCGCCTGTGGGACACGAATTGATCTTCGTATTGGTCTGGTCGTTGTTGGCGTTCTTGTAGGAGCGCTTCGGGTACGCCAGATCGACCTCGGTCGTGACCACGTCCGGGCTCTCCCCCGCCGCGTTCCTGGCCTTGAGCTTGAACGTGTGCTTCTGGTTGTTCTTCAGTCCGTCCGCGGTGTGCGACGTGCCGGTGACGCGGGCGGTCGCGGCGCCGGTCAGCTCGTAGGTGACGTCTTCGCCGGCGTTCGCGGGCGCGGTCCAGCTCAGCTGGGCACCCCGGTTGCCGGCCTTGGCGGTGAACCCGGACGGCGAGCCGGGCGCCACGCACGGTTTGATCCCCGCGCTCGGCTCGGACTCGACCTCGCCGCCCTCCCAGTGCGCAACCACCACGAACGTGTACTCGTCCGCGCAGTCGCCGCCGGTGAACTCGAACCGGTGGGGCCCACGGGCGCCCACGGATTCGGGGACGGAGCCGCCGCCGCCAGACGCCCTCAGCGTGTACCGCTCGACCTTGCCGCCGGTGGACGGGCTGAAGCTCACCGTCACCTTGCCGGGGCCCGACCTGGCGCTCACGGCCCCGGGCGCGGACGGCGCGCTGGGCGTGGGGCTCGGACTCCTGGTCGGGGTCGTGGGCCTTCTCGTGGGCTCCTCCCGCGTCCGCGTGGGGCGAGGGTCGGCGGCGGTCTCCTCGACCGGGTCGGGGCGCGTTTCACTGCGCGTCGGCTCGGGACGCGGCGTCTTCGGCTTGGGCGTGCTGGTCGGCCCGGGCACGTCGGAGTCGTCCTTGTCGATGTCGTGTTCACGGCCCTCGGGGTCGATGACGACGGCCTTGTCGCCGTTCTCGTCGTTCGCCCAGAGCAGGCCGTCCTTGACGAACACGTCCACCGGGCCAGGCTTCTCGGCCACCTGCAGCGCGGTGGGCTGTCCCCCGGCGGCGCTGTCCCAGACGATCAGCGCGCCGGTGCTCTCGTCGGGCACGTACACCTTGGAGCCGAGCATCTGCGGCACCCCGAGCTTGGCGGGGTCGTCGGTGGCGAGCTTGGTGCTGAGCACCGAGTTGGATGCGGTGTCGATCACCACGAGCAACCCGGAGTCCGCGGCAGAAAGCACCGGCAGCAGCGGGCCCTCGGTTCTGGCCGGGGTCAGGGCGCCTCCCTTGGCGGCCCTGGCCACCTCCTTGGGCAGGACGATCTCGCCCACGCCGCCGCCCGAGCCGATGATCGTGGCGGTGGCGGCCCGGGTGTTGACCACGACGGGCAGGCCGCCGGCGATCGTGACCGACAGTTCCTCACCCGGCTCGCCGACCTTGAGCGGGCTCGCCGCGACGCCCTGCGACACCGGCACCACCTCGCCCTTGGCGGTCACCGGCACCCACAGCCGGCCGCCGCCATCGATGCGGGCAGGCCCGAGCGGCCCCGGCAGGGTGATGGGGGCGCCGACGGAGTTGAGCGTGGCCGGGTCGATCTGCTGGATCCGGCCCGAAGCCGGGTCCACGGCGTATCCCGCCGTGCCGGACACGGCCAGTTGCAGCCCGGCCGCGCCGAAGTCGCGGGTCTGGGCGACGCTGAGCCGGCTGGGCTCGACCCGGCTGACGTGGCCGGTGCTGTCGTCGACGAGCAGCACGTTGCCGCCGTCCTGCACGACGCGCAGCTGACGGCCCGCCTTGTCGTCGAGATAGCCGTCGACCTCTCCGGACAGACCGTTGACGTGCACGATCCTGCCCTTGGCCTTGGTCCAGAGCCACGCGCCGACGTCGGCCAGCTTGGGGTTGGCGCTGGACACGCCCACGCCGAACCACGCCGCCGCCGCGACCAGGCACGTGGCCACCACGGAGGCAATCACCGCCGTGCCTCGATCACCCTGGAGCATGCGCGTCCGCACCGCTAACTCACCCCGTATGCACAGTTACAGAGCGTTTTGCCCCCGCCTTACCGGGCATCACCATAGCGCTCTGCCGTCGCTTGTGCGTATGTACTCGCTGGTACGGGCAGGGGTTCGCCAGGAGACGGCGGAGAGTGTCGGTGCGAAGCCGTACCTTAGTCCCCGTGCCCGAACAGCCTCTGACCCTCGACGCCGTCCTCACCGACGAGGCCGTCCTGTCGACCTACCGCCGCATGTTCGCGGCGCTGGCCCGCGACAGCGGGGCGGTGGTCGACGACCCGGCCCTGGTCGACATCGCCGAGACGTTGTTCGCCGCGTTCGCCGAGGCAGGCGAGGAGTGGCTGACGCACGAGCAGATGCGCTTCGCCTGCCGGGCCTATCCCACCGACCAGTTCGACAACCGGCTGCGGGTGCTCAAGGGGCTCGGGGCGATCCGCGAGGTGTTCCCCAAGCCCAACCAGCTGCGTTATCGGGCGTCGTTCACCAGCGTGGTCGGGCTGATGTTCATCCGGCGGATGATGGACGACGGCGGCCAGTCGGAGATGCACCGGCTGCTGGCGCTCGAAGACCTCAACGTCGCCGACCCGCGCACCACGATGGAGGAGGCCGGGCAGAGCGCGGTCAACCTGACGCGGGCGTTCCGGCTGTGGGCGCTGGAGCTGATCACGCTCACCATGGGCACCATCGAGGAGCTGCGCGAGCAGGCGCCCAAGCTGTGGGGCACCGAGGAGATCGCGCGGCGCGCGCAGGGGCTGCACGGCACGATCCTGACCCGCTGGCCGGAGCTCGACCGGGTCTGCACCGACCTGCGCGCGGCGATCTACGCCTACAGCGACGCCTCGCGCCGGGCCGCCGGGCGGCTGGCCGACTCCGCCGG
Organism: Nonomuraea diastatica; assembly: GCF_004349015.1. Classification (NCBI taxonomy): domain Bacteria; kingdom Bacillati; phylum Actinomycetota; class Actinomycetes; order Streptosporangiales; family Streptosporangiaceae; genus Nonomuraea; species Nonomuraea diastatica. Next base: position 189 of record NZ_SMKP01000308.1, on the reverse strand, counting down.
CACCACGCGCAACCTGACGCTGCTGCCGACCGAGACGTGGCGCACGTTCGCGCAGACCGCCTCCAGGGAGCGGCTTGCGGCGGTGCTCGACGGGTTCGTCTTCGACGCGCCCGCGCCCTGGCACGATCCCGCCGCCATCGCCCGCGCCGTCGACGAGGCGCCGCGGCCCGCGCCCGCCCAGACCACTCC
>NZ_SMKP01000307.1:0-7580 GCF_004349015.1 Nonomuraea diastatica | reverse complement strand
AGCGGGGGCTGAGGCCGAGCCCCGGGCGGTCGAAGCGGATGACGCGGTGACGCCTTCCGAGCTCCGCGGCCACCGCGTCCCAGTGGAACCAGGCGCCCGCGGCGCCCGCCGTGATGAGCACCGCTGGCCCGGTCCCCTGCTCGACCACGTGAGGCGGCCCGTACCCGTCCACCGCTCCGAAACCCGGCTTCATGCCCGGCCCTCTCATTCCGGGTGTCCTCCTGCCGGGCCCCCTCACGCCGGGCCCCCTCCCTCCGGGCCCTCTCACACCCGGCGGCACGCCCGCCACCGCGCCGAGGGCGACGCCGGGGCCCGCGTTCAACGCCATGCCGTGGCCCGCGGCCAGCACCTCGCCGAAGTCCGCGTCCGGCGGCACGCCCGCTGCGGCGGCCCCTGCGGCCCTCGGTGCGGCCTCGGGTGCGGTGTCCGGCGCGGTGCCCGGTGCGGTGCCCGTTCGGGGCGCCGCGGGCCGTGCTCCGGGGGCCCGCGAGACGGGTGCGGGCGCCAGGTCGGGGACCGCCGCCTGGTGGTCGTCCGACACGAGCAGGTGCAGGGCCGCGTACACGAGCCAGACCGCGAACATCGTCAGCTGGGCCCGGTGCGCGACCCCCACCCCCTGCCCGGCCGCGAGCGCGCCCACCGTGAGCAGCGTGGCGGCCACGCTGAGCAAGGTGAACAACCACGACACCCACGACCGCCACCGCGCGCCGAGCAGCACCATCGCCGCCAGCCCGCAGATCGTGGAGAGCGCCGCCGCCAGCGTGTGCACCCGGTGCGACCAGGACGGCTCCCGCAGCCCGCAGGCCGGGTCGCTCAGCGCCGCGCAGTCGAGGGGGAACACTCCTGAGGCGCAGGTGAACAGCCCGAACGCGGCCACCGCCAGCCAGCCCGGCCACTCGCGCGCCGCTCTCGGCAGGAGCAGCACGCCGGACACGCACGCCAGTCCGGCCAGCCCGTCGCTGACCCGGAACAGGCGCGTCCACGGCTGGTCGCGGGCGGCCAGCTCGCTGACGTACCCGTGGGCCCTGTCGACCGCCGGCGTGGTGAACTGGCCAGTGATCCACGCGCTGCCCAGCACCGCTGCCACGATGAGCGCGGATGCCGCGAGCACCACCAATCTTCGCTCCACGTGAACATTAGATCACTATGGGTGATAATCACCCAGGAACGCCCCCCGGTCAGAGGCCGGGCGCGCCCCAGACGGGGAACCACCGGCTGAGGTCCTTCTCCAGCGGCAGCTCGCCCTCCAGCACACCTCTGGCCTGAAGTTCGAGCGCGTTGTCGCGCCGCTGCCCGGACAGCGGTGCGAACGGGTAGAACGTGCCCCGTTTGTACAGGTAGACGACCGCCAGCCGGCGCCCGTCGTCCGGGGCGGCGAACGACACCAGCGAGCACAGCAGCGAGGGCCCGAACCCGGCCGACTCCAGCGACGAGTTGACCGCGTGCAGCTCGGTGACCAGGTCGCTGAGCGCGTCGGGCGCGCGGCGTACCAGCAGCCAGGTGTAGCCGTAGCCGTCGTCGGACTCCTCGACGCGCTCGCCGAGCAGCGCCTTGACATCGCGTTCGAGCGTGGCGAACGCGCCTCCCTCAGCGGCCCTGAACGCCACCGAGCCGAGGCCCGTGGGCGTGAGCCCGGTCGCGGCCTGCAGCGTCACGACCGCGGACGGCAGCGCGAACAGCGCGTCGAGGTTGGGCTTGACCGGCTTCGACCGGCCGAGCAACGCGTCGAGCCAGCCCATGCGGGTTCAGCCCCTTCCGAGCTGCTTGGAGATGTTCGTCAGCTGCTCCAGGCGCCGCTCGAGCCGCGGGTGCGTGGAGAACAGGTTCGCGAGCGTCTCACCGGGGGCCAGCGCCGGGGCGAAGTAGAAGGCGTTGAACGGCTCGGCCTCGCGCAGGTCGCGGGTGGGGATCCTGGCCATGTCGCCAGTGATCTTGACCAGCGCGCTGGCCAGGGCCGACGGCCTCTGGGTGAGGAGCGCGCCCGCGCGGTCGGCGGCCAGCTCCCGGTAGCGCGACAGGGCGCGGGTGAGCAGGAAGCTGATGGCGTACACGATGACGGAGACCAGCACGATGATCAGCCCGATCGGCACGCCGCCCTGGCCGCCGTTGCGGCGGCCGCCGAGCCCTGTGTAGAGGGCGAACCTGGTCATGAGGCCCGCCACGATGCCGAGGAACGAGGCGATCGTCATGACGGCAACGTCGCGGTGCGCGACGTGGGAGAGCTCGTGCGCGAGCACGCCTTCGAGCTCCTGCGGCTCGAGCCGCCGCAGGATGCCCGTCGTCACGCAGACGACGGCGTTCTTCTGATTGCGGCCGGTGGCGAACGCGTTGGGGACGTCGGACTCCGCGATCGCCACCCGCGGTTTGGGCATGTCGGCCAGCGCGCACAGCCGGTCGATCAGGCCGTGCAACTCGGGGGCCTCCTGTGGCGAGACCTCCCGCCCTCCCATCGCGAACAACGCGATGCGGTCGGACAGGAAATACTGCACGAGCAGCAGACCCCCTGCCAGCACCAGCACGGTCAGCGCCCGCACGCCCAAGGCGATCAGCACGCCGACGAACACCACGTAGAGCAGCCCGAGCAGGAACATCGTCACGACCATGCGGCTGGTCAGGCCGCGGTCGGACGCGAACCGGGTGCGCACGGGCTCAGCCCGGGATGAGGCCTTGGTCGCCCAGCATCTCCCGGACCTCCTCGATCGAGGCGTCCGCGGGGGGAAGGATCAGCTCTGACGGCTCAAGGCTGTCGTCGGGGAGCGCCTTGCCCACGTGGCGCACCTTGTCGAGCAATGCGTGCAGCTTGACGCGGAATGACTTCTCGTCGCCCGCGTCGATGGCCGCCTCCAGCTCGGTGTCGAGCTCGTTGAGGACCGAGATGTCGTCGGCGGAGATCTCCACCTGACCCTCGCCCATGATCCTGACAATCATGCGCCCTCCCCTGGCTGACGCAGCTGCTGGGTCTGGCCGGGCTGCTGCTGTGCCTGCTGGGGCTGCTGCTGGGGCTGCTGCTGCGGCTGGCCCTGCTCGATGGCGCCCTGCGGCGCCGGGCCCTGGCCCAGCTCGGACTTCATCCTGGCCAGCTCGAGCTCGACGTCCATGCCGCCGCCCATGCGGTCGAGCTCGGCCTGGATGTCGTCGCTCTTGTTGCCGCTGTAGTCGTCGAGCGCGCCGCTGGCCAGCAGCTCGTCGATGGCGCCCGCGCGGGCCTGCATCGACGCCGTCTTGTCCTCGGCGCGCTGGATCGCCAGGCCGACGTCGCCCATCTCCTCGGAGATGCCGGAGAACGCCTCGTTGATGCGCGTCTGCGCCTCGGCGGCGGTGTAGGTGGCCTTGATCGTCTCCTTCTTCGTGCGGAAGGAGTCGACCTTGGACTGCAGCCGCTGGGAAGCCGTGGTCAGCTTCTCCTCCTCGGCCTGCAGGTTGTCGTGCTGCACCTTCAGGTCGGCCATCTGCGTCTGCAGATTGGACCTGCGCTGCAGCGCCTCGCGGGCGAGGTCTTCACGCCCCACGGACAGCGCCTTGCGACCCTGCTCCTCGTAACGCTGGGCCTGCTTCTCCAGGCCGGTGATCTGCAGCTCCACCCTCTTGCGCGACGTGGCGACGTCGGCCACGCCCCTGCGCACCTTCTGCAGCAGCTCCAGCTGCCGCTGATAGGAGTAGTCGAGGGTCTCGCGCGGATCCTCCATCTTGTCCAAAGCCCTGTTGGCCTTCGACTTGAAGATCATCGAAAGTCTCTTCATCACGCTCATGCGCGTCGGCCGTCCCCTTCTAGGTCGTGCTGGTGTTCCCAATGCAGCGCAGCCGCCTTGGGATTACCCTACGCATAACGCGCGAGGGCGTCACTAAGTTGCAGTCCAGGTAGGGTTGACGTCGTGTTGCGACGCCGTTCCCAAACCTCCGTGGACGATACCCCCGCCCCCACTGACGATCCTAAGCCCCAAGGCAAAGGTCGTCCCACACCCAAGCGCCGGGATGCCGAAGGCAAACGGCGCCAGCCGGTCTCCGCGCCCAAAGACCGCAAAGAGGCCTACCGGCAGATGCGGGCCAAGCAGGCCGCCGAGCGCGATAAGGCCCGCAGGGGCATGCTCGCCGGTGATGAGCGCTATTTCCCCGCGAGAGACAAGGGCCCCGCGCGCAAGTTCGCGCGCGACTGGGTCGACTCCCGCCGCCTGCCGAGTCAGTATTTTCTGCCGTTCTCGCTACTGATCCTGCTGGCGACGTGGATTCCCTGGCCCATGGAGATCCGCGCGCAGGTGCTCAACCTCGTCATCGCGGTCGGCTGGCCGATCATGATGATCGGCGTGCTGTTCACCTCCGTCTATGTCGCCTGGAAGGTGAAGCGGCAGGTGGCGGAGAAGATGCCCGACGAGAGCCTCAGGGGCGTGGGCTTCTACGCGGCCATGCGGGCGCTGCAGATCCGCAGGCTGCGGTTCCCGCCACCGCAGGTTCTGCCGGGCGGCAAACCGGTACCTCCCAAGCGGTAACCATTTTTTCCCGATTTTCCGGGAGATTCCGACAATTCGGAAATTATGGGTTGCCGTACTCGATGTTGTCCCAGCGCAGCACTCCTCCTCTGACCGCTGGCCTCCGGCCGTCGATCGCCGCGCCCTGCTCCAGGGCGTCGGCGACGGCCCGCATCAGCGCATAGTAGGACGGCAGCCGCGGCCCCATGCCGGAGATCGTGTCGTCCCACCCGACGGTGCCCTCCGCGGAGTCGACCACGGCGTACACCCCGTCCCCGCTGCTGCGCTCCCCGAAGTGGACGAACGGGATCATGCGGCCGTTCCAGGATTCGGTCGCCGGATCGGGGCCGAGGTCGGTGCGATTCCAGGAACACTGCGATCGCCAGGCGTCCCTGATCTGGCGGATGCCGAGGTTGGAGGCGCCGTCATGCCAGAACCCGAAACCGAACGCCCGCGCTCCTCGCGAGCCGTTGTGGCGCAGGAGCGAGGCGCGCAGGTCGTCGGGGAAGTCCACACCCATCTGGGCTTCGGCGATCGCGATCGTGCGGGCCCTGCCGGGCGCACCGAGCGTCTTGTACGTACGGGGCGCGTTCGCCTTCAGCCACCGCTCGATCCGCCGCCACTGCCGGTCCACGGCCCGCTTGACCTTCGGATCGATCGGCCGCACCCGCACCGGGCGCGGCTCGGGCGCGCAGTTGGGGTCGGGAACCGGCACCGGCGGGCCGGTGGAAGACGGCGTGGGGAGCGCCGTGACGGCGGGGCCGGTGGAGAGCGGCGTCGCGGGCTGCGCGTCGTTCCCGGACACCGGCCACGCGGCGGTGAGGGCGTCCTGTTCGGCCTGGTACACCCGCGCCCGGGCCGAGGCCGCCTCATGCGCCTTCGTCGGGACCAGCGCGGCCGCCAGGGTGACCGCCACGATCGCCGCGACGCCGGCCCACACCAGGCCCATCCCGGCCTTTCCCGCCGGCTGCCGCGGCGGCGGGGACGGTGACGGCGTCTCCGGCATGCGGGCGCGGCGGCGCAGCCGGACCACGATGGCGGTCACGACGGCGGCCGTCAGCGCCAGCCGTACGAGCTTCAGCACGTCGCGCACCCTATCCCGAAACGGATCACCCCACGCGCCGGGATTAAGGTCGGATGCATGGAATTCCGACACCTCGGTCGCAGCGGTCTCATGGTCAGCGAGATCAGCTATGGCAACTGGCTCACCCACGGCTCCCAGGTCGAGGAGGACGCCGCCAAGCAGTGCGTTCAGGCGGCACTCGACGAGGGCATCACGACGTTCGACACGGCCGACGTGTACGCGGCGACGAAGGCCGAGGAAGTGCTCGGCCGGGCACTCAAGGGCGTACGCAGGGAGTCGGTGGAGATCTTCACCAAGGTCTACTGGCCGACCGGACCCGGCAGGAACGACCGCGGCCTGTCGCGCAAGCACCTCACCGAGTCGATCCACGCTTCGCTGCGGCGCCTGCAGACCGACTACGTCGACCTCTACCAGGCCCACCGCTTCGACTACGAGACGCCGCTCGAGGAGACGCTCAAGACCTTCGACGACCTCGTACGCCAGGGCAAGATCCTCTACATCGGCGTCAGCGAGTGGACGGCCGAGCAGATCGCCCAGGCCCTCAAGATCGCCGACGAAATGGGCTTCGACCGGATCGTGTCGAGCCAGCCTCAATACTCCATGTTGTGGCGGGTCATCGAGTCCGAGGTCGTGCCGCTGAGCGAGAAGGAGGGCGTCGGCCAGATCGTCTGGTCGCCGATCGCCCAGGGCGTGCTCACCGGGAAATACCTGCCGGGCGGGCAGCCCCCGGAGGGCTCGCGGGCGACCGACAAGAGCGGCGGCAGCAACATGATCGCCCGGTGGATGAGGGACGACGTGCTGACCCGCGTACAGGAGCTGAAGCCGATCGCCGCGGACCTGGGGCTCAGCATGGCGCAGCTGGCCATCGCCTGGGTCCTGCAGAACGCGAACGTCTCCAGCGCCATCATCGGCGCCAGCCGCCCCGAGCAGGTGCGTGACAACGTGGGGGCGTCGGGCGTCAAGCTGGACGCGGACGTGCTGCGGCGGATCGACGACGTGCTCGGCCCGATCGTCGAGCGCGACCCCTCCAAGACCGAGAGTCCCCGCACCCGCCCATAATCACAGAAACAGCGAAAACCCCTTGAGCCACGAATGCGCTCAGGGGGTTTTCGCTGTTTCTGCCATTCACTCCGGACGCAATGACATTCCCGCGTATTCGACGCGGTCCTCCTCTAGCAGGGCCACCTGCTCTACCCCGGAATCGAGCAGGTCACGCCAGTTCTCGCCGAGCCACGACTCCGCGTCCGCCTGGCTCGGAAAAACCTCTCGCGGCAAAGGACGATCCGTTACCTCACCACCATTTGCATTTTCATAACGCCAACGCCATGTCATGCCATACGCTCCTTTTCCGCGGGTTCGCCGGCGCACCCTCCGCAGGCACTGGAACCCTACTCCCGAGCTTGGAGGTCCATCGATGCTGCGCGCATTTCGTGTTGCGGCCGGAGTCGCCCTCGGGGCGGCCGCCTTAGTCTCCCTCCCCTGCTCCGCCCTCGCCGCACCACCCGTCTCCCCGGGAGACCCCGTGCCGGGCGCGGCCGACCCCGGCGCCGCGCGCGGGTGGAGCGTCTGGCAGAGCGACGGCACCGCCTGGCTGGCGGGCGCGCCCGGCGACTCGCCACCGGACGGCTCCGTCATCGGCTGGCGTTTCTCGGCCGCCCCGGACGGGGCCGCGGGCGAGCCCCCCGGCGGGGAGCTGCCCTCGTTCCAGGCCGTGTGCGGCAAGGACACCGCCGCGTCCGGGCACAAGCGCGTGGCCGTGGCGGTGGACTTCGGCGAGACCGGCTCCGACGCCTACCCCGGCGAACAACCACCCGCCGGACCGGCGGCCACGTGCGTCGCGGGCGCCGAGTCCGCCACCGCCGCCCGGCTCCTCGCCTCCATGGCCAGGGTCCGGGTGAACGCGGGCGGTGACGTCGTCGCGGTCGACGACTATCCGGGCAGGGAGAAGGGCGGCACGGCGCTCGACGCCGCCGCTCCCGCCGCCGCCTCAGAGGGCGGGGTGCCGGTCACGTTGATCGCGGGTGGGGCGGGCG
>NZ_SMKP01000306.1:0-7673 GCF_004349015.1 Nonomuraea diastatica | reverse complement strand
GCCCAGCCCACTCCCCCGCGCTCCAACCTGCCCGACCCGGGGCCCGGCGACGCGCTCGACACCTCGCCCGACGCGGCCACGGAGCGGCTGACGCAGGTCGCGGAGTCGCTGCTGGGCGACGCCTCCCGGGTGGCGCTGGCCGACGTGCTCGGCTCCGACTGGCCGTCGGCGCGCCGCGTGCTCGCCGACCTGACGACGCTCGACCTGCGGCCCGAGCTGCCTTACCGGCTGACCTGGGCCGACGGGCTCACGATCGCCCCGGAGCGCGAGCCCGCCTGGTTGTCCCACGGCTATCTGGAGCGTGCCCGATGACCGAAGACGCGGCGACGGCGCACGTGCGGGCGCGGTCCACCGGGCCGCTGTGGCTGAGGGCCGGGGTCGCCGCGCCGCCGGGGATGGCGCGCCTGACGCGCCCCGACTCCACCGGGCAGGCGCTGCCGGTGTGGCCCGACGGGGTGACGCCGTCCCTGCTGGACGAACACCAGATCGCCCCCCTCCCCGTGGAGCGCTCCGGCGAGACCCGGCGGGTGCTTGCCGCCGTGCTCAAATGTTGCTGGACCGACGTGTCCGCCGACCCGTGGCCGGGTCGTCCCGCGCCGGTGGAGCTGGTGCTCGACACCTACCGCGCGCTGATCGGCCGCACCGACGACCTGATGCGCAACTGGGCGGTCGGCGCGCTGCGGCGCCTGCACGACTCGGCCTGGATCGTCATGGACGACGGCGTCGTCTGCCTGGGCCCGCGCTGTGCTCTCTGGCCGGTCGAGTCGCATGCCCAGCTGCAGGAGCTGGGCCGGCGGCTGCCCGAGCCCGAGCGCCCCGAGCTGACCGTGGTGGGCGACGCCGACATCGTGGCCGCCGCCTCGGAGAGCGCGCCCGCGCCGGTGGCGGGGCCCGGAGGCCGGGTCGAGACAGGGGCGGCGGAGCTCGACGACCTGCTGAGCGGCTACGACGAGCGGCGGCGCGCGGAGCTGGTGGCGGCGTTCATGGTGGTGGAGCACGCGGCCGAACCGGTGCAGGAGGCTCGCTTCGCCGCCCTGCGCGACCCGGCGCTGCGGCACACGCTAGGCGAGATGCTGGCCCGGCGCGGCCGTACACTCATCCAGCACCGCGAACGCTGGATCTCCGGCTACGACGACGCCCGCGCCGCCGCCCTCACCATGTCCGCCCCGGACAGCCGGATCGGCGAGAGCGCGGACGGTGGCGGTAACGCGCACCTCGCTGAAGGGGCGCACCTCGGTGAAAGCGCGGACCACAGCGAAGCGACCCCAGGCGAGGCGGCCCTGGGTGAGGCCACCCCAGGTGAAGGGGCGGTTGTTGGTGAGCCGACGGTGGGGCGGGCGACGGTGGCGACGGGCTGGAGCGGCGATCCGGCGGGGGCGCGGCTCGGGGTGAGCGAGCGGGCGGTGCTGACGCTCGTCCTGGTGCATTCCGTGGCGATCCCGAGGGCCGAGGGGCTGCTGCCCGAGGACTCCTGGCTGTCACCGCACCCCACGCCGGTCGACGAGCTGCGCCGCCACACCCAGCTGCCGATCGGCGAGCTGGAGGCGGCGTTGCGGGCGCTGCGGCACGCGGGGCTGCTGGGCCAGGTGAAGGCCGGTGAGGAGGCGGGCGGCTACGTGCCGGGGCCGCAGTTCCACCGGCTCACTCCGGCGGCCCGGCGCCGCCTGCAGGAGGAGCTGATCCTGGCGGCAGGGCCGAGCACCCCGCTGGCGGCGGCCGTACGCGCGCGCAGGTCAGCGCGGTGAAGATGACGGATGGAAGGGTAACGGGGGTACGCGTGTCGCAGGTGGAGAACGTCGTCGGAGACCGCGTACTGATCGCCGTGCAAGCGGTCAACATCTCGCGGCTCTCGACCCATCCGGTGCCCACCGTGCCCGGTACGCTCATCGTCGTGGCCGGCGCCGGGCCCAAGGACTCCAACGGCGCGGGCAAGTCATCATTTATCGCCTCGATCACGGCACTGCTCGGTGATGAGCAGTGGCGGTTCGCGTCCGGCGCGAAGGCGGTGTCCGAGCTGCTGTTCAACGCCGAGCTGGCCAGCGGCGCCGGGTCCCGCCAGTGGGCGAGCGCCGACCACGGCTACATCGTGGGCGTGTTCGGGCCGCCCGGCATGGACGGCTTCGCACCGGCGGGCAACGGCGCCGCGCCCACGGCCCATGCTTTGAAGGCCGGGACGTCCGGCTCCCTGGACGGCACCGCATCCGGCGGCACGGTCCCCGACGGCGCGGCGTCCGACCGTGCCGCGTCCGGGGGCGCGGTGCACGGAGGTGCAGTGTCCGGCCTCTCCGCATCCGGAGGTGCGGCGGCCGAAGGTGGGGCCTCGGGTGCGGGTGCGTTCGTTCTTGGGGATCCCGGAGCGAGCGCGGAGCTGTTCGAGGTGCCCGACACCTCCGGCGGGGCGCTCACCGTGTGGCTCAAGGTCAATCAGGAGGCGCCGCACCTGGAGATCAGGTGGCGGGAGGGCGTGCACCTGGCGGCGTCCCCGTCGGAGGCCGAGCGGGTGGCGCGGGCCGACGAGATCTGGGCGTCGCTGCCGAAGTCGGCCGGCCGGCGCGACGTCGTGGCCCGCGACCTCACCAAGGTGCTCTACGGCGACCGGGTCAGGTGTGTGTCGTTCCTGTCCACGTCCGTGCGCAGCAAGGTCGCCACCAACCTGCTCTCCCAGCCGCTCAACGAGATCTCCCCCGAGCGCGTCTTCGAGGCCATCGCCGCGCTCACCGGCCTGGACGCCGAGTTGGAGCAGGAGCGGGAGGCTCGGCGCGACGAGCACGCCAGGCGGGTGCGCGCAGCGCAGGCCGCCGATCGGCTGGCCGAGTTCGAGTCGGAGTCGAAGGCGTTGCTGACCACGTTCGACCGGCGCGACCAGGCCAGGGTACGGCTGGCGGACGCGTTGCGGTGCTGGCGGGGCAGGCTGGCGCGCAAGCTGGCCGACGCCGCGGGCAAGGACGACGTCCTGGCCGCCGGCCTCCAGCGACACCTCGCGGCGGACGAGGCCGCGACCGAGTCGATCGCCATGGTCAAGGCGGAGATCACGACCCTGCGGGAGGACACCCTCGACCGGCAGGTCTCCCAGGCGCGCAAGGAGCTGGCGGCGATGCAGGCGCGAGCCGCGAAGCTGGACGCCGACCGCGCGGTGGCGGAGAACTCCGCCGACGAGTTGCGCGGGCTGATCCCGGCTCTGGAGGAGAGCCGCAGGTTCGCGGACGGGCGTGACGTGCCCACGGCCGAGCGGGAGCTGCGGGAGGTGCGCCTGCGGCTGAACGAGGCGCTCAAGGCGCTCGGCGTGGCCGACCAGGAGGTGTCGTCCGCTCAGGCTGCGCTCGACGACGCCGAGGGCGGCCCGGCGGCGGCCCAGCTGAACGCGCTGACGGTGGCGGGAATCGGCGCGACGGGCCTCCTCGACGCCCTCGACGTGGCCGAACAGGCCCGCGACTCCGCGAGCCCAGCCCAGGAGTCGGCCCAGGAGTCGGCCCAGGAGTCGGCCCAGGAGTCGGCCCAGGAGTCGGCCCAGGAGTCGGCCCAGGAGTCGGCCCGGCGCAAGGCGCCGGACGACGCCGGAGATCTGGGCGCCGCGCTCAAGGCGCGTTATGGCAAGGCCGGAGGGCGGCAGGACAGGCGGCCGGGTGAGCTCCCGCTGGGCGAGCTGCGGGGGTGGCCGAACGAGCACGCGGTGATCGTGGACGCGGCGCAGCTCGACGCCGCCGCTGCGGCCCTGGCGGAGCTGCCGGGTTCGGTGCTGGTCAGTGCCGCGGGGGTGAGCGTCGTCGGCGCGTTCGACGGGGTGGCGACCGGGCGGGAGGCCCGCATCAAGGCCGCCGAGCAGCGGCTCAACCGGGCGAAAGACGTACAGGAGACGGCCGGGCAGGCCGTACGCGACGGGGAGGAGTCCGTCGCCGAGGCGCAACGCCGCTTGGAGGGGGCCAGGGCGGGGGTGCGCCTGGACGAGCTGGAGGCGAAGCTGGGCGAGCGCCGGGCCAGGCTCGGCGAGCTCAACACCGCCATCGAGGAGCTCGCGCCGAAGGTCGCCGAGGCCGAACGGCAGGCGGGAGCGCTGGACTTCCGCGCCCGCACCCGGGACATGGAGATCGAACGCCTGGAGGGGCGGCGGCAGCGGCACGAGGCCGAGCGGGCGCAGGCCCGTGACCAGGCGGCGAAGGTCACCGCCGAACGCGAGTCGCTCAAGCTCGACGCGCTGGCCGCCGACTGGGGCGGCACGGTCGAGACGGCCCGCGAATGGCTGGCGGCGCTGCCCGAGGAGGAGCGGCCCCGCACGGCCGAGGAGTGGTGGCGGATCGCCGAGCGCCACCTCGACCAGGCGTTGCGCGACACCTTCCCCGAGGACGACGCGGAGGTCCCTGAGGAGCTGCGGTTCCTGCTGAAGGAGCGGGGCGGAAGCACGACGCGGGAGCAGGCGACGTTCGCGGCGGTGTGCGGGGCGCTGGCCTCCTACCTTCGAGGTCAGGAGGAGTACGAACGCCACCAGCGCCGGCAGATCGAGGCCCAGCTGGTCTCCAGGCAGCGTGACCTGGCGGCGGCGGCCAGGGGCGCCGAGGAGGCGGCGCAGTCCACGGCCGTGCACCGGGCCGCGCTGACGGCGGCGATCAAGGCGCGGCTGACGCGGGTGGCCGAGGAGTTCGAGAAGCTCGACACCTCGTACGGCGGCTACGGCGCGACGCTCGAGTTCCCGGTGCCGCCCGCGCCCGCCGATCCCGAACAGCGCTGGCAGTGGCGGGTGACGCCGAAGTGGCGGCGCGGCGAGGGGCAGGGGTTCGTGCCCTACAACCGGCGGGCCAACACCGCGCTCATGGACGAGAAGGCGGTCAAGCTGGTGTGCGCGGCGGCCATCGCCTCGTCCGGGGGCGGGCATCTGTGCCTGGTGCTCGACGAGTTGGGGCGCAACCTGGGCAAGGAGCACCGCAGGGAGGCGGTGGCGCTGTTCAGAAGGATCGGGGAGACGTACGGCATCACGGTGATCGGGGCGCTGCAGGACGACATGGAGCCGTACGCGATCGACGCCTGCGGCCAGTACATCAAATTGCGGCGGTCGTCCGACGCGCTGCCGTACAACGAGCCGCCGGTGATCGTCGGGCACGACCAGCACGGCGAGCGCGTACGGGCGCTCGCCGCGTACGTGGACCGCGGCGCTCCGGCGGGGTGAGCGCCGTCGCCGGCCGGGGTGTTCCTGCGGGCTCACCCGCCGCAGAATGTATCCACCCCGCGCCTGCCGGCCGTCAGATCCGGTACATGGGTCAAGTGTGAAAGGTCCGCTGATAAGCGAGTTATTTTAATATGGAGGGTTGTTAAGTCGGTAAAGCCGACGGTTCAAGTCGCTCACCTTGTAGCCCAGCTTCTGCAGGTCGGACGTGTCCAGCCCGTTCGCCCTGGCGACGCCGAGCCCGTCGTTCACCTGGCGGCCGGCGTCATCCAGATGTCTGGCCACAGGCCCGAGCTGCGAGTCGATCCGTTGCAGCGACTCGGCCTGCTGTCCGAGGCGCTGCTTCATCCATTCGTCAAGATACGGATGGTCCGCCAGCGCTCGCCTGGCGAGTTGAGCTCTCTCAGATTCGCTGATCTCTCCGCGCCCATACGCGCCCCGCAGCCTGACCTCGAGGGTCATCTTGGCATCGCCCAGGTGCCTTCTGGCCAGTGCCCGCCCTGCTTCGGCGCGCTCGATGCTCGACTGGGCTCGTCGGATGGAGTCTCGGGCCTGTGCCTCCGCGATGGCACGCTGCTGAGCCGCCCATCGCACAGCGGTATCTGGTTGCGCCGCCGGTCGCGCAGCGGCACGCTGATGAGCGGCGGGCGGCTTGGCGGGCGTTCCCCGGAGCCGTTCGGCGAGCCGGGTGTAGATCCGTCCGATGAACCGTGTGGCGGTGAGCAGCCACTGCTGCATGCGCTGGGCGACCGGCCGCAGCAGCGGCCTGATCAGCGCCCGTCCCTGCGGCGTGAGAGCGGCCAGGCCCGCCATCCCGGCCAGCCCGACGAGGATCCCGCCGGCCCATTTGACCGTGTTCCACGCGACCCGGGCGGCGCCCGCGCCGAGCGAGGCGAGTTGCGCCTGGGCAGTGCTGCGACGCAGCACGCCGGCCTGTCCCGTCACGTGCTCGGCCAGCGCGTCCGTGGCGGCGCCCGTGTTCGCGCCGGCGAGCCGGTACGCGCGGGCGCCCTCGCCGGCGACCGACGCCTGCGAACGGCCCAGAGACTCCAGCACGCCGACCTGGCGTTCCAGCTCTGTGGTGTCCGGCGGGCGCGGAACACCCAGCAGGCCGAAACCGGCCTCCTCAAACCCGGTGGCCATGATCGGCACTCACCTCGTTCGTCGCCGCCGCCTCCGCCTGCGCGTTCGTCGCCGCCATCAGCGCCTGGCCCTCTCCCGTCCCGCCAAGCCCGGCGATCACCTCCGCGGAGCCGCCGAACAGTGCGACCAGGTATTCCTGGTAGGGGCCGGCGAAGTCGGGGTAGGGCAACGGGCCCGTGCTCCCCGCCACCTGTCCGCGGAAGCCCTGGTGGGCCTGCTGCTGCTCGTCCGTCAGCGTACGGAATTGTCGGGCGGACGATTCGCGGCCGGCGACATCCCAGGTGATCTCTTCATCTGTCATCACGAGGCAGCTTTCCTGAGGGCGGATCATCGAGGCGGCGCAACATCTCCTCGAGACTTGACGTCAACCGGGCGAAATCGCTGGCCGCCTGCGCTTCCATGTCGTTGACCCGGCGGATAAACTCTTCCGCGCCGGGCCCCTCCGCCTCCAGAGGCGTGGCTGGCTCGCCGACCTTCGCGAGCCGATCCTGCTGCGCCGCCCGCACGGCGGCGACGATGTGGCCCGCCAGCTCGTGCGACCCGAGACGCATCGACCGCGGGTCCAGCTTCAGCCTGGCCAACAGGCCATCCTCTCCCACGACTGCCCCAACCAGACCGCCGGCGGCCTCCCCGGCTCCGGTGGGCGGGTCGTCCTCAGGCGCCGCTCGCACGTCATCACTCCAGTCTCGACGCTCACTTCTGACACATCTGGGTCATAGGTATTAAACCCGTCCCACCGTGTGCATGACCACCCGGCCTTCGCCGAGGGCCGGGGACGTCAGGCGATCGACGGGCCGGTGTAGGAGGCGCGCAGGCGGAGGAGGGTGCCGCGCTCGTACTCCTCCATGGCGTGCGCGAGCCAGCCCGCCGCCCTCGCCACCGCGAAGATCGCCTCGCCCGCGCCGCTCACCATGCCGCTGACGGCGGCCAGGATGGCGAGGGCGAAGTCGATGTTGCGCTCCGGCAGCCGCCTGCGGCGCATCTCGGCCAGCACGGCCGTGCCCGCGGCGATCCGCTCGTGCCCCGGCGCGGCCTCCTGGACCAGGTCCAGCAGGGCGCCACCGCGGCCGTCGCCGTTGGTGTAGACGCTGTGACCGAAGCCGGGGACATGTTCGCCGCGGCGTAGGCGATCCGTGATCGCCCGCGTGGCCTGGCGTGGCTCGGCGACCTCGGCGAGCAGGCGTTCCGCGCCGTACGAAGCGCCGCCGTGCCACGGGCCGCCCAGCACTCCGAGGCCGGTGAGGACCACGGCGTACGGGTCCGCCCGCGCGGAGGCGGCGACCCTGGCGGCCAGCGTGGAGGGGGCCAGTTCGTGGTCGGCGAGCAACACCAGGGCCGCCTGCAGGGCGTGGAGCAGGCCGGGGGTGGGCAGGGC
>NZ_SMKP01000305.1:0-7826 GCF_004349015.1 Nonomuraea diastatica | reverse complement strand
GAGGGCTGTGGGGAAGCCGCCCGCGGGGATGGTGTGGGGTTCGGCAGGAAGGGCTGCGGGGTGGCTTCCACGGGACCCTGGAGGTGGCGGGTCATCGGGTGACCTCCAGGCGGATGGCCGGGGCGTACTGGCAGCGGCCGAACCACATGACCTTGGCCAGGGCCCAGGCGTGGCCGTCGGTCGCGTCCGTGGGGACCTCCACCGGGAACGACACCTCCGCCGCGTCGCCCGCGGCCACCGTGAAGCCCTGGATGACCTCCGGGAGCAGGGCCCACGTGCCCCAAGGGGATGCGAGCTGGGCCTCGCCGCGGATCTCGTCTGAGGTCGTGTTGGCGAGCCTGACGGTGAGTGAGGTGCGGTCGCCGGGCCGGAGCGTCAGCGACCCGGTGGCAGGGATGATCGACAGGCCCGTCGGGCGGGCACCGGCGGACTTGGTGCCCCGGTTGGCTCTGCGAGGTTCGGCGGGGGTGCCGGCCACGGGCAGCTCGGGGGCCTCGCCGAAGGAGACCGTGGTGACATCTTCGATGAGCTGGCCGCCCGCGGTGGTGCGGGCCGAGACGAAGTAGAGGCCGGACCCTGGGAGGGGCGGAGGCGTCACCGTCACCGGGAACCGAAGGTGGCCGCCAGGAGCGAGCCGGAAGGGGCGCCGGGCGGGGGTGGCGGTCCACCCTTCGGGCACGCGGACCTCTGCCACGCCCTCATGGGGTTCGTCGGTCAGATGGGAGGAGACGACGACCTCCACCTCGAAGGGCTCCTGCGGTGAGGTGACGAG
The DNA here is from genome assembly GCF_004349015.1 of Nonomuraea diastatica. Classification (NCBI taxonomy): domain Bacteria; kingdom Bacillati; phylum Actinomycetota; class Actinomycetes; order Streptosporangiales; family Streptosporangiaceae; genus Nonomuraea; species Nonomuraea diastatica. The sequence goes on along the minus strand of NZ_SMKP01000305.1, from coordinate 7,054 downwards.
ACCGGGGTCGATGGCGACGGAGATCGGCAGGTAGCCCAGTGGTGCGGGGCCCTTGTTGTGCAGCCAGTAGCGGCTGTAGACGGGCTGCGCCGGCTCCGTTTCGGGGCCGAACTCGGGTGCGTCGGCGGCGGGCAGGGCTGTGGGGGCGATGTAGGTGGCGATCTCGGCGCCGGTCAGGGCGAGGTCGGTGGCCGGCGCTGCGGGACGTTCGAGCAGATCGGCCTGGGCGAGCCGGTCGAGGGGGAGCACGGGAGAGGCGAGCCCGGCCTGGGAGCCCAGCCCGGTCGACTCGACCAGGCGGATGGTGACACCGTCGCCAGGCTGGTCGGCGCGGCCGTGGGCGTGCGGGTTGCCGGTGGCCTTGAGGGTGCTCAGCAGCACGTCGCGAGCCGGCGTGAGGGTCAGCAGGGAGTGGACCTCAGGGAGGGCGCCCTGCTGTGCGGCGTCGACGGTGCGGGGGAGCAGCGGGGTGATGTGCTCCTGCGCCGCCGCGGGCAGCCGCAGGGCCCGCCAGTCGCCCTCACCGGCCACCAGGGAGTAGGAGAACTCGTGGGTCCAGTGCTGGAGCTGGAATCCCGAGCCGTCGGGCGTCGTGCGGTGGGGCGGGTCGAGCCAGATGCCCGACGGCCAGCCCGTGCACGAGCGCATCAGGGAGAGGTGCAGGGCGCCGGACGGGTCGACGGCGAAGCCGGGCAGGCCGTAGGTCAGCAGGGCGACCGTGCGGTCGTCGAGTCGCTCGGCGCCCAGCGGGCAGACCGCCTCGATCGTGGCGTCGGCGAGGTCGGCCACCAGGTCGGCGACGGGGCCGGTGACGATCAGGGCGGGCAGGGCACGTACGTCGCGCAGGTCGGCGCTGGGCTGCCAGACCTCCGTCAGCGGGCGTTCGGCGGGCACCCACACCCGGGACGCGCCCGACTTGAGCGCGTCGAGGTAGGCCGGGTCGGCGCGGGAGAGCAGCTCGGCGGCCAGCGGGTTGTCGTCGGGTCCGCCGATGACGATGCGCACGTCGGGCAGGTTGGAGTCGACGTCGAGCCAGCCGTAGCGGGTGCCGGGCGCGGAGGACGTGGTGGCGGTGACGCCGACGCGGGCCAGGGCGACCACCAGGTCGCGGGCCTTGGGGGCGTCGTCGAGGGCGGGCACCACGACCTCGGCCACGCCCAATGCCCGCGCGCCCGCATCGCCGAGGTCGACCTTCGCCGTGGTGGACAGGCCGAACCAGGTGTTGGCCGGGTTGTCGAGTGTCCACGGGTGCTCGGCGGTGTCGACGTCGGGCAGCGCGAACCCGCGCCCCACCACGGCGCCGGCCACGTCGGACACCGGCAGCGCCCCGTCGACGCGGGCGGGGAAACGCACCCGGAGCAGGCGGTCTGCGCCGGTGTGGTCGAGGACGCGGGTGGTGAAGTCGATGCGGTCGGAGCCGGACGGCAGGGTGACGGTCTGCTCGTAGGCGATCTCGCCGACCTGGCCCGTGACCGTCAGGCGGTGGCCGATCGGGCTCGTCTCCGCGGACGCCGACAGCGCCCGCGTCTCGGCCGAGCCTTCGGCCTGGCCGGTGGGGATGAGATGCCAGGGGCCCTCGCCCATGTCGGGATGTTGCGGGTATTCGTGATAGAGGCGCAGCTCGTTGCCGGGGCCGGTGAGCAGCTCCCGGCCTGAAGCGAGATCGAGGATGGAGGTCAGCGCCCCGCCGCGTGCCGGATCGGCAGTGACTCGCCACCGGTCGTTTTCGATGGTGACGGGCGTCGGCGCGCCGGCGGGGACGGGGTGGTTCTGACGCGAGGTGTCCGAGGCGACCGACGCCGGCCGGGCCTCCGGCTCGGTGGTGTGGGCCACGGGGGCCTGGGCCTGCCAGGAACCGGGGGAGCCCTGCACCACGCGGTAGGTGCGCCAGCCCAGAGAGGGCACGTCGCGGGCCAGGAAGGTGAGCGTGTCGCCCTCCGCGACGGCGGGGACCTCGGCCCCCGAGGGGCCGGCCACGGTGTGCCCGGCGGGGACGCTCACGCGGACCAGGCCGTCGCGGGCGAAGGGCAGGGTGTTGGTCACCACCACGCTGTGGCCGCCGAGCGTGATCTGGCCGGTCAGAGCGTCGAGCGCGCGGTCGCGGGCGGTCGCGGCCAGGTCGTGGGCCTCGCGCCAGCCGGTCAGCAGGTCGATGTAGACCTGGTCGGACTCGGAGCCGGTGATCGCGTCGTGGTGCGCGCCGTAGGCCAGCTGCCGCCACACCTTGTCGAGCGCGGTGTGCGGGTAGCGGCCGAGCCCGAGCAGAGCGGCGAACGTCGACAGGCGCTCGGCGTCGAGCGCCGCCACCTCGGCGGCCCGCTGGGCCTGCTTGGTGTCGATGTAGGAGACGTCTTTGCCGGTGTAGACGGGGTTCATGTCGCGCGTCTGAGGGCTGAACGACGACCTGCCGGCGCGAACGGCGTCGAGGAAGTCGCGGGGTGTGGCGCAGACGAACCTGGGCCACACGTAGCGGGAGGCCCAGGTGCGGTGGATGTCGGTGACCCACTTGTTGGGCGGTGTGTAGTCGGTGCCGACCGGGAGCAGGATGTTCTTCGTCGCGGCGACGGGCTTGAGCGAGCGGTAGAGGTCGTAGACCGCCTGGCAGGCCTCGTCGAGGGAGGACGAGGAGTCCATCCACCAGCCGGCGGAATAGTGGGCGGGCATGTAGTGGGTCAGCACACCCTGCCCTGACGGCGAGATCCACTCGAACTCGCTGGGAAACTGCATCAGCGCCGCGTCGTTCTTGGCCTGCTTGAAGTTTTTGCTGATCGGGCCCCACTGGTGGAACGGCCCGCGCGCCCACGCGCTGCCGGTCAACCCGGCCGCCGCGAGGTAGCCGGGGAACTGGGGGTCGTGCCCGAACACGTCGAGCTGCCACGCGGTGCGCGGGTCGCCGCCGAGGATGTCGCGCTGGTAGCCGATGCCGTAGACGAGGTTGCGGATGGTGGTCTCGGCGCCGGTCAGGTTGGTGTTGGGCTCGTTGTAGGTGCCGCCGATCAGCTCGACGCGGCCCTCGGCCATGAGGGCCCGCAGGTCGGCCCGCCGCTCGGGGTGGGTGTCGAAGAACGGCTTGAGATAGTCGACCTCGGCCAGCACGAAGCGGTAGTCGGGGTCGCGCAGCGCCAGCTCGATGTGCGCCTCGACCAGCGCGAACGCGTTTCGCTCATAGAGCGGCCTGGTCGTGGAGTCGGCGGAGAGCAGCTCCCACGGGCTGGTGTAGGCGGCCTGCGTGTTCCACCACACCGGGTCGTAGTGGAAGTGGGAGACCATGTGCATGGTCCAGCCAGGCTCCTCGGCCGTGACGGTGACCTCGAGGGACTCCTCGCCCAGGGTGAGCAGGCAGGGCACGGCGGCGCCCGGCGGCGCGGACACGGCCATGGGGATCTCGAGCACGCCGGCCGTGGCGGGAACGCTCACGGGCCCGGCCAGGCGGACGCCCTCGCCGCGCAGGTCGAGCGACGTCTCCTGGACTCCTGCGGCGACGGTGACGCGCAACACCTGATGCGGCTCGCCACGCGAGCCCACGAACAGATCGGTCGACTCTGCGGACAACAGGCGGGTGGGCAAGGGGGACCTCCTGAGCTTGTTGCTGGCGCCCGCAACACTAAGCCCTTGAAAGATCGATGACAACGATGTCAAGAGGCGCCTGTGGATAACCGGATCTAGCTGCCTGGGATCTGTGGATAACTGGAGGCCTCACCCGGTTCTCCGCCGCGCGCATGATCACTGATTTTCCCTCGCCGCGAACGCGCCGCGCACCCCGTACGAGGGCCGTGACAAGGCATGGAAGGATTGCCGCATGAGCGCAGTGAAACTCGATGGCAAGGCCACCGCCGCCAAGATCAAGGCCGACCTCACGACCAGGGTGGCCGCGCTGAAAGAACGCGGCATCACGCCCGGCCTCGGCACCGTGCTCGTGGGCGACGACCCCGGCAGCCAGATCTACGTCGCGGGCAAGCACCGAGACTGCGCCGAGGTGGGCATCGCCTCCATCCGCGTCGATCTGCCTGAGACCGCCACGCAGGCCGAGGTCGAGGCGGTCATCGACGAGCTCAACGCCTCCCCCGAGTGCACCGGCTACATCGTCCAGCTGCCCCTGCCCAAGCAACTCGACACGATGGCCCTGCTGGAGCGGATGGACCCGGCGAAGGACGCCGACGGCCTCCACCCGATCAACCTCGGCCGCCTCGTCCACATGGTCGACGCGCCCCTCCCGTGCACTCCGAACGGCATCGTGCTGCTCCTGCAGGAATACGGCGTGCCGATCAAGGGCGCCGAGGTGGCCGTGGTCGGCCGCGGCATCACGGTGGGCCGCTCGCTGGGGCTGCTGCTGACCCGCCGCAGCGAGAACGCCACCGTCACCCTCTGCCACACCGGCACCCAAGACCTGGCCGGCCACGTGCGCAGGGCCGACATCGTGGTGGCTGCGGCCGGCGTTCCCGAGCTCATCAAACGTGACATGGTCAAGCCCGGCGCGGCCGTGCTCGACGTGGGCGTCTCCCGGGTCAACGGCAAGATCGCCGGCGACGTGGCGCTCGACGTCGAGGAGGTCGCGGGCTTCCTCACCCCCAACCCGGGCGGAGTCGGCCCCATGACCCGCGCTCTCCTGCTCTCCAACGTGGTGGAGGCGGCTGAGCGGCTCCAGCAGAGCGCATCCGTCAGCTGACGGAGGTCGCGGGCGGCCCTCCCAGCGGCTGGACGGGCTCGGCGCGTTCCCTCACCGAGTACGCCCACAGGGGCCGACGCGATCTCCTCGGCGGCTTCGACGGCGGGTGGGTTGCCGCCGGCCATGCCGGAACCAGCCGGGGTGGAGGATCCCGGAAAGGCGCGAGAAGGCTGGGAAGCCCTCTGACAGAGGGGAGCGGAGCCCCCGCACACTCCCCGGGGCACGCCCGAGCGCGCCGCCTGAGGGCCGAAGGGGCCGAGCGCTCGCCCGGCGCGCGGTGCCCTCTTCGCGGGGATCGCGCTTCAGAACGGGTACGTCGCGATGTCGCCCTGCATGGTGACCCACTGCGTCTCCGTGAAGGCGTCGATGTTCGCCCCCGTCCCGCCGAATCGCGTGCCCGTCCCCGACGCGCCCCGCCCGCCGAACGGGGCCACGGCCTCGTCGTCCACCGTCTGGTCGTTGATGTGCACGATGCCCGTCGGCACCAGGTCGGCCAGGGCCAGGCCCTTCATCACGTCGCGGGTCAGGACGCCCAGCGACAGGCCGTACTCCGAGTCGGCGGCCAGCGCCGCCGCCTCCTCCAGGGTGGCGAACGTCGTCACCGGGGCGACCGGCCCGAACACCTCCTCCGCGTACGCCGGAGCGCCCGCGGGCACCTCGGCCAGCACCGTGGGCCGGTAGAACAGCCCTTCGTATGTCCCGCCGGCCGCCAGCCTCGCCCCGGCCGTCACGCTCTCGGTGACCAGCCGGTGCACCCGGTCGCGCTGGCCGGCGTCGATGAGCGGGCCGAGTGCGACCTGACCGGTGGCGGGGTCGCCGACCGGCATGCCGGTGGCCTTGGCGGCGAGGCGTTCGACGTACTCCTCCGCCACGGACTGGTGCACGAGGTGCCGGCCCGAGGTCATGCAGATCTGCCCCTGGTGGAAGAACGACGCCCACGCGCCCGCCGACACCGCCGGTTCCAGGTCGGCGTCGTCGAACACCACCAGCGCCGAGTTGCCGCCGAGCTCCAGGTGCACGCGCTTGAGCAGGCGGGCCGCCGCCTCGCCCACCTTGCGCCCGGCCGCGGTCGAGCCGGTGAAGGAGATGACGGCGATGTTCGGGTCGGCGACCAGGGCCTGGCCCGCCTCGGGGCCGCCGGGCAACACGTGCAGGAGCCCGCTGGGCAGCCCGGCCTCCTCGAAGACGCGGGCGATCGAGAACCCGCCGCACACGGCGGTGCGCTGGTCCGGTTTGAACACCACCGCGTTCCCCAGCGCGAGCGCCGGGGCGACGGACCTGATCCCGAGGATCAGCGGGAAGTTGAACGGCGCGATCACGCCCACGACCCCGGCGGGCACCCGGCGGGCGAAACTGAGGCGCTTGCGCGCGGTCGGCAGCACCTCGCCGAGCGGCTGCGAGGCCAGCGCCGCCGCCTCGTAGCACTCCTGCGCCGCCACGTGCGTCTCGAATCCCGCCTTGCCCGGCACCCCGCCCGACTCGCGGACGATCCAGTCCTGGATCTCCTGCGCGTGTTCCTCGAACAGCCGTCCGGCGCGCCGCAGCAGGGCCGCCCGCTCCTCGTACGGGGTCGCGGACCATGCCCGCTGTTCCTCGCGCGCCCGCACGGCGGCCGCGGCGACGTCGCCGCCGTCGGCCGTGCCCGCCCGGCCGAGTTCGTGGCCGGTCGCCGGTTCGACGACGGGCGTGTCCCCGGCGCGGGAGGCCGTCCAGCCGCCGTCGAAGACGGAGCCCGTCCAGATCTTGGGGTCTAGGAACGTCATGGCAGCCTCCTCAGGGCTGGAAGTCCGGATCCACGGCCACGGTCACGTCGAGCAGCAGGGGTTCCTCGCGGGCGGACAACGAGGGCAGGACCTCGTCGAACGTCGCCGTCAGCGCGTCGTACGTGTCCACCCGCCGGGCCGGGCAGCCGAGCGACCTGGCCAGGCCGCGCACGTCCACCTCGGTGAACGGCGGCCACGGCGCCTTGCCGCCCTGCTTGTCGGCCAGCCGGTCCATGACCGCGTACCGGCCGTTGGCCAGCACGACGAACAGCACGCCCACCCGGTAGTGGGTGGCGCTCCACAGGGCGTGCAGCCCGTAGAGCGCCGCCCCGTCACCCACGACCGCGACCACCGGGCGGTCGGGGAGCGCCATGCGCAGTCCGACGGCGGCGGGCAGGGCGAAGCCGAGCCCGCCCATGGCCGCGGAGACGAAGCCGAGCGGGGTCCTGGCGGGCACGAGGCGGTGCAGATCGGGACGGGAGGACGGGGTCTCCTCGATGAGCACGGTGTCGGCGGGCAGCCGGCTCGCCAGCTCGCGCAGCACGTGCGCCGCCCGCAGCGGCCGCCCGTCGGAGGGGGCCTCGGGAAGGCCGGACACGGGGGCGGCCGGCGTCCCTGCCGGGGG
>NZ_SMKP01000304.1:0-7826 GCF_004349015.1 Nonomuraea diastatica | reverse complement strand
GGGGAGGCGGGGTGGAGGCGGGTTCCGGCAGGGCGCGGACGTCAAGCTTGCCGTTCGGGGTGAGCGGCAGCGCGGGCAGCGCCGTGATGGTGGCGGGCATCATGTGGTCGGGCAGCACCTTGGCCGCCCGCCGCCGCACCGCGGCGGGATCGGCGTCCGCCGGCGTCACGTACGCGTCCAGCCGCGCCAGGGCGTGATCGGCCGCCTGCCCGGCCGCCCCGCGCGGATCGCCCGGCAGGGCCGTCCGGGGCGGGTCGCCCGGCCGGCTGTCACGTAACACCACGGCGGCCGAGCCCACCGAGGGGTCGTCGAGCAGGACGCTGCGGATCTCGTCCAGCTCGATGCGAAAGCCACGCACCTTGACCTGGGTGTCCAGCCGCCCCAGGTGTTCGAGCCGCCCGTCGGGCCGCAGGCGGCCGCGGTCGCCGCTGCGGTACATGCGGCCGCCGGCGAACGGGTCGGGGACGAAGCGCTCGGCCGTCAGCTCGGGGCGGCCCAGGTATTCGGTGGCGACTCCCGCCCCGCCGACGTGGATCTCGCCGGGCGCGCCGATGGGGACGGGGCGGCCCTGCTCGTCCATGACGTACACGTGCCAGCCGGGCAGCGGGTGTCCCACCGACCTGGACCCGGCGATGGCGTCGGCACGGGCCAGGGTCTGCGCGGTCACGTGGACCGTGGTCTCGGTGATGCCGTACATGTTGACCAAGCGGCAGTCCGGATACCGGTCGAACCAGCCCAGCAGCGGGCGCACGTCGAGCGGTTCGCCGCCGAACACCGTCAGCCGGACGGCGAGCCGCTCGGCCCGGAGCCGGTCGGCCTCCATGAGCTGGGCGAACGCCGACGGGGTCTGGCTGAGTACGGTGACCCGCTCGCGCACCAGCAGCTCGTGGAACTCTTCAGGTGACCGGGAGACCCAGTACGGGACCAGGACCAGCCGGCCGCCGGTGAGCAGCGCGCCCCAGATCTCCCAGACGGAGAAGTCGAAGGCGCTGGAGTGGAAGTTCGACCAGGTGTCGCCAGGACCGAGCCCGAAGTCGTCCTCGGTGGCCGTCAGGAGGGCGACGACGTTCCTGTGCGGCACCACGACGCCCTTGGGACGGCCGGTCGAACCGGAGGTGTAGATGACGTACGCGGCGTCGTCGGGGCCACCCCGCTCGGGGGCGCCGCCGCCGTCAAGGGCGCTGTCGTCGCCGGCCGCGAGCCGTTCGGGGGAGACGACGGTCAGGTGCTTGCCGGGAGGGAAGTCGCGATGGGTGACGACCACGCGCAGCGCGGCGTCGCCGGCCGTGTACGCCAGCCGGTCCGCCGGATAGGCGGGGTCCATCGGCACGGAGACGGCTCCGGCCTTCAGCACGGCGAGCATGGTGATCACCAGGTCGGGCGTGCGCTCCAGGCAGAGGCCCACCCGGTCGCCCGGCCGTACGCCCATGGCGCTCAGGGAGGCGGCGCAGCGGCCGGCGCGCTCGTCCAGTTCGGCGTAGGTGAGCGTGCGGTCCTCGCCGGTGAGGGCGACGGCTTGCGGCCGTTCCGCGACCCGGGCGGCGAAGATCTCGTCGATGCGCTCCGGCCGCCGTTCCAGAGGTCTGGCCGGGCGGCCGAGGCGGATCACGTGGCGGCGCTCGGGCTCGTCCAGCAGGTCGACGTCGGCGGGGGCCAGGTCGTCATCGCCGGCCAGCAGCTCGTAGACGCGGGCGACGTGGCGGGCGAACCGCTGCGCGGACTCCTCGTCCACGTCTTCCAGCCGGTGCCGTACGTCGAGCCGGGAGGAGCCGTCAGGGTCGCGGCCGGGTACGAGGGTGAGCGGGAAGGGAGCCGTCTGGCAGGGGACGTCCTCGTCAGGGGAAGTGGCCAGGAGCCCTGCCAGGACCCGGCCGCCCGTCTCCGCGCACAACCGCGCGTACTGGCGGGAGTCGCACCATCCGCCGTCGCCTCCGAGGACCCGGGCGCTCCCGGCCACCAGCTCGCCCGTCGTGGCGGCGCCGGACAGGTCGACCGCCAGCAGCGTCCCGGCGTCGAACGCCCCCAGCGCTCCCTCCGGCCGCGAGGGCAGCCCGGCCAGCGCGCCGATCACGGGGCAGCGCTGGTCCTCGTACCGTCCCAGGACCAGCGCGGCTGCCACCGCGACCCGGGCGGCCAGGTGCGCCGACCCGTCAACCGGCACGCTCACCACCCCGGTACGGTCCCCCGCCGCGGCGTCCCCGGCTGCCCATTCGACGGCGGCTCCCGAGTAGTCGGCCTCCTGCCACCGCTTGACCAGCTCGGCATCCGGGGCGGGCATCCGCGGACGACCGGCGTGGAACCGCTCGCAGGGAACCCGCTCGGTGAGCACCTCGGCCACCATCCGCAGCGACGTCGCGTCGAACCGCGCCCGGTGCGCGACGAGCGCCAGGTCGGCGGTCCCGTCCGCGTACTCCAGCAGGACGGCCCGCAGCCCGGCTCCTTCCGCGCGCACCGGCCTGAACAACTCGGCGTCGAGCCTCCTCCAGGCCTCAGTCGAGCCGGCGGGGGCGGGAACCCGTTCCGTCCACAGGCGGGCGGGCCCGTCCCACCAGAGGCGGGATGCCTGGTCGAGAATCCGCGCCATCCGGGTGGCGTCGGCGCCTCCGGGCAGCCGTGTCCGCCGGGCGTGGCAGTGCCCGGACGGCGGGCCGGCCGCGGGGATCAGCGGCCAGGCGTCAACAGTGCGGTACACAGAGTGATCTCCAGTGGGGTCGGAAGGCCGGCACGGCCTGGTCGGCGGGGCGTCAGCGCGTGGTGAAGCCTCCGTCGACGGTGAGCACGCTGCCGGTGACCTGGCGGGATTCGTCGGAGGCCAGCCACACGGCGGCGGAGGCCACGGCGTCGGGCTCGATGAGCGCGTTGGACGGCTGGGCCTGCAGGAACGTCTCTTCGTGCGTGCCCACGGGCACGTCGAGCGAGCGGGCGATCTCCGCCAGCATCCGGCCCTCGACCTGCGGGTCGTCCCTGACCGAGCCGGGGCACACCGCGTTGACCCTGACCTGGCGCGGGGCGTAGTCGAGCGCAGCCGCCTTGGTCAGGCCGATGAGACCGTGTTTGGCTGCGACATAGCCGGCGAAGTGCCGGTAGCCGACCAGCCCGGCGGTGGACGCGACGTTGACGATGCTGCCCGAACCGCGCTCGGACATGAGCTTGCCGACCGCGCGGATGGCCCGCCAGGCGCCCGAGAGGTCGACGTCGAGCATCAGCTGCCACTCGTGTTCGTCGATCTCGTGCGTCACCTTGCCGGACGGAGCGGCGATGCCCGCGTTGTTGACGAGCACGTCGACGGCTCCGAACCGGTCGGCCGCCATGGTCACCGCGTCCTCGACCACGCTCAGGTCCCGTACGTCGGCCTCCTTGACCAGCACGGCGACGCCCGCCTGACGGCAGAGCTCCTCGGTGTGCCGGAGCTGGCTGGGAGTGCCCAGCGGGTAGGGAACCCCGGGCAGGTCGCGCGCGATGTCGATCAGCACCAGGTCGGCTCCCTCGCGGGCGAACGCCTGGGCGGTGGCGCGTCCGAGGCCGCGGGCCGCACCGGTGATGACGGCCGTCTTCCCGGCCAGGCGCAGCGTCACGTCCTTTCCCCGGAGAGCTCGTCCGTGATCAGCCGGAGCAGGGAGGCGGGGTCGTCGGCCAGGTACATGTGGCCGCCGTCGAGCTCGGCGGTGCTGAACTCCGTGCTGGTGACCCGCTCCCACCGCCCGATCTGCGCCGCGTCGACGAGCTCGTCGTCGCGGCCCCGCAGCGCGGTGACCGGGATCGGCAGCGGCTTGTCCGTGACGGGCTCGTACGTCTCGTGCATCTCGACGTCGGCCCGGATCACGGGCAGCAGCAGCGAACGCATCTCCGGGTTTTCGAGCGCCGGATGCGCGTAGCCGGAGAACTCCCTGACCCTGGCCAGGAACTCGTCGTCGCTGAGGCCGCTGGCCTTGGTCTCGCGCCCGTCGTACGGGCTGGGCGAACCACTCACGAACAGCCGTTCTGGCGTCACCCCTCTGACGTTCGCGAGGTGGTTCGCCAGCTCGTACGCGAGCACGGCGCCGAGACTGTGGCCGAAGAGCGCCACGGGCGGGGAGGCGCCGTCGATCCGGGCCAGGACCTGGGTGCATGCCGCCTCGGCGGCGCGTGTGACGTCGGTGTAGGGGGCTTCGTTGAAGCGTTCTTCCCGGCCGGGCAGCTGCACCGGCAGGATGCTCAGTTCATCGGGGGCCTGCCGCTGCCATCCACGGAAGAACGACGCTCCAGCGCCGGCGAAGGGCAGGCAGACAAGGTACGTGGGTTCCATGAAGCGGACTTTCTCCGATCGATCGTCCAGAGGCGGAATCCTGGCCGCCGAGACGTCACCGTTCGGGCGAGCATCTCCTGAGCCGATTACGTAGTGGTCCAACCCGGTGACTTTGGGTGATGCTCCTGGTCGGACCGCTGGCCTCTATCGCCTCCCCCGTCCATTCGCGACCATCAAGCCGGGCCGGGCCCGGGGCGGGCGTCGCGCATCGCTCGTTGCGGCCCCAAGCATGCCGAACGACGGCCAAAACTACGGAGTTTCGGTCCTTTTGGTCAAGCCGAACATGAAGAATCTGTGACATACGTTGGCGGTTCGGAGCCGTCCGGCGTCACATGTCAGGCCCCTTCCGGAGGGCCTGACATTCCCGTTCTGACCTGCGGTTATATAGCGTCTTCGGGGGTGGGGTCCGGCGGGGTTTGCATCGTTCCATCAGTCGCTCTGACGTGTTCCCAGTTCTTTGCCGGCGAACAAGCGACCCGGAGCGTATGTCCTGAATCTAAAGTTTGGGGTAGCCGTATGTAAATCACCTGTGTCAGAATGTGAGACGGCGAGTTGATCATCTCATGCGCGCACGCAGAGTTTCGAGGCTGCGAACCGGGCGAGTGTGGCCCGTGTGCCCGGCTTCGGCCTGTGCGTGCGCGCATGGAGGCGACGAGCGTGTTCGCTGAGGAGGAAGCGTTGTCCAACCAGTTGACGGAGCTCACCGGCGCGATCGTCAACGCCGCCAGCGCCGTGGGCAGCGACAAGGGCGCGGTCCCGTGGCTCAATCTGTGCAACGGCAATCTCCACGGATCCGGGATCGGGCCGGCGGAGACCGAGCGTACCTATGACGCCGCGGATCCGTGCCGATGACGGGCGACCGGCAGCACAACCCGTTCGACGATCTGTTGCGCCTCACGGAGGAGGCGGAGAAGGAGCAGCGCCTGCTCCGTGAGGCGCACAACGAGATCGCCGCGCTCAGGGGTGAGGGCGAGAGCGCGGGCGGCAAGGTCCGCGCCCGCGCCGACGCCCAAGGGCGGCTGATCGACGTACGGTTCGACCCCCGGGTGATGAAGCTGGGCAGTCAGGATCTGGCCGAGGAGATCACGCTGGCGGTGCGGCGCGCGCAGGACGACGTGGCCGCGCAGCGCGATCGGGTGTTCCGCGAGACCGTCGGCACCGGCCCGCCCGACTCGAAGCAGGTGCTGGAGCAGTTCGAGGACACCATGCAGACGTTCTCCCGCGCGATGAACGGGCACGAAGCGCGCCTCGACGAGCTTCTCCGCGACATGGACAACCGCTAGGACCCCCGGGGGCCGGCCGTCAGGCCGCCCGGGGCATGGCGGCGCGCCAGCCCATGGTGACGGCGCCGGCCAGGAGCACGACGCCGGACAGCACGCCGCTGACGACCGGCACCCACGCCACGGCCGCCGTCGGCACCAGGACGAACCCGGCGGTGCCGAGCAGGGTGAGCAGCACGCCGGGAACGGCGATGCTCCGGTCCTTCCAGACCGGCGCCAGCGCGACGAAGTGCGCGCCGACCACCAGCGCCACCCAGGCCACGTTGGCCTGCTCGGGAAGCTCCGAGGCAGCCAGCACCATGAGCCCGCCGAACAGCAGGATCACCTCGGCGGCGACGATGATCAGGTAGCCACGGCCGAACATGCTCCGCCGCGCCTCCGCCTCCCGCCGTTCCTTCCTGGCGGTGGCGAACCACATCGCGAGCACCCCGGCGGCGGCCAGGCAGGCGGCCACCCGCAGCACGGTCACGGTCACGGTGTTCAGCGGGCTCTGCGCGTTGACGACGACGAAGACCGCGCCGAAGACCGCGCCGACCAGTAATCCAGTCATACGTTGCACGACACCAAGTAAAGCGTGTGCCGGCTCGCGCCCGCATGGGGGCAAGCTGCGCCGGCGACACGCTCTCGCCCATGGCCTCCTCCGCCGCGCTCTCCGACGATTGTGGCGTGCGCGGCCCGGCGGAGGGTCAGTCGGTGCCGGACTCCATCGCGGCGTGATCGAGGAGTTCGTCCTCGGGGGCCTCGCCACGGGAGGCGATCGCCTCGGCCCCGCCCTCCGGCATCGAGCCGATCAGTTTGGTCGAGGGGGCCTGTGCGGCGGCGATCAACGCCGAGTGGTCGGCGCCGACCATGCCGAGCCCGGCGTACTGCTCCAGCTTGGCGCGGGTGTCGGCGATGTCGAGGTTGCGCATGGTCAGCTGGCCGATGCGGTCGACCGGCCCGAAGGCGGAGTCTTCCGTGCGTTCCATGGAGAGCTTGTCCGGGTGGTAGCTGAACGCCGGCCCCGACGTGTCCAGGATCGAATAGTCCTCGCCGCGCCGCAGCCGCAGCGTCACCTCGCCGGTGATCGCCATGCCGATCCAGCGTTGCAGCGACTCGCGCAACATCAGCGCCTGAGGGTCGAGCCAGCGGCCTTCGTACAGCAGGCGGCCCAGCCGGCGACCCTCGCTGTGGTAGACGGCGAGGGTGTCCTCGTTGTGGACCGCGTTGACCAGCCGTTCGTAGGCCGCGTGCAGCAGCGCCATGCCCGGCGCCTCGTAGATGCCCCGGCTCTTGGCCTCGATGACGCGGTTCTCGATCTGGTCGGACATGCCCAGGCCGTGCCGCCCGCCGATGGCGTTGGCCTCCAGAACCAGGTCGACGGCGGAGGCGAACTCCTTGCCATTGATCGTCACAGGGCGGCCACGCTCGAAGCCGATGGTGACGTCTTCTGGGGCGATCTCGACGTTCTGGTCCCAGAACCGCACGCCCATGATCGGGTCGACGGTCTCGATGCCGGCGTCGAGGTGCTCCAGCGCCTTGGCCTCATGGGTCGCTCCCCAGATGTTGGCGTCGGTGGAGTAGGCCTTCTCCGTGCTGTCGCGGTAGGGCAGGCCGTGCTCCAGCAGCCATTCGGACATCTCGGTGCGGCCGCCGAGCTCGCTGACGAAACCGGCGTCGAGCCACGGCTTGTAGATGCGCAGCGACGGGTTGGCCAGCAGGCCGTAGCGGTAGAACCGCTCGATGTCGTTGCCCTTGAAGGTGGAGCCGTCACCCCAGATCTGCACGCCGTCCTCGAGCATCGCGCGCACCAGCAGGGTGCCCGTGACCGCCCGCCCCAGCGGGGTCGTGTTGAAGTAGCCCCGGCCGCCGGAGCGGATGTGGAACGCCCCACAGGCGAGGGCGGCGAGTCCTTCCTCCACGAGAGCGGCCCGGCAGTCGACCAGCCGGGCGACCTCGGCGCCGTAGGCCGTCGCGCGGCCGGGCACCGAGGCGATGTCGGGCTCGTCGTATTGGCCGATGTCTGCGGTGTACGTGCACGGCACCGCGCCCTTCTCGCGCATCCACGCGACCGCTACCGACGTGTCGAGGCCGCCGGAGAAGGCGATGCCGACACGTTCGCCGACAGGCAGAGAAGTGAGAACCTTGGACACGCGTGAAGTATATACATACTTATGCATGATCATGCAACATCATCACAAGACGACCCTCCGCCGTGTCGCGATCTCCCCGAGACGAGCGAGCCCGCCCACGCCAGAACGCGGGTGGGCTCGGCGGTTGTC
>NZ_SMKP01000030.1:0-68958 GCF_004349015.1 Nonomuraea diastatica | reverse complement strand
GTTCCATGGGGTGTGCGGGCCGGGGGGATGCATGGCGGTCATGCTACTGGCCCTCGGGGAGCTGATCGCTGAGGAGGGCGTCGGCATGCGGGTCTTGGTGTTGTCCGGGCCTCCGGCGGCGGGCAAGAGCACGCTGGGGCGGCGGCTCGCGGGCACGCGCGCCAGATGCGCCTTCATCGACGTGGATGACGTGCGCCAGCTCGTGGTCGCCGGGGCGGTCGCCCCGTGGAAGGGCGCCGAGGGGCGGAGGCAGCGGCGGCTCAGCGCGGCCAACGCGTGCAGCCTGGCCGGCAACTTCGTCGACGCGGGGATGGACGTCGTCGTCGCCGACGCGCTCAACGAGGAGACGCTGGCGGTGTATCGCGCGTCCCTGGACCTGCTGGTGGTGCGCCTGCGGGTGGCGTACGGGCAAGCGCGGGAGCGGGTTGTGGGACGGCCGGTCCACCTCACCCGGGACGAGTTCGCGATGCTGCACCGGGAGCAGGAGGCGGTGGCCGGAGCCGATCTGTGGCTGGACACCACTGATCTGACAGCGGACGAGACGGTTGGGAGGACAGCGTGACCGGTTCGACCCTGAACGCGGCGGGCTGCGGCCCTGGTTCTCCGGCATCGCCACCAACCTGGTCGCCAGGCACCGGCGCAAGGATGCGCACCACTACAGGGCGCTGTCCCGGATAACGCCCGAGCCGGCCGGGGAGGCCACGAGAACCAGGTGGTCACCTCTGTCGCGGCGCAGCGCATGCAGCCACGCCTGGCGGAGATGTCCACGGACGACGGTGCGACCTGGAGCCGGGTCCCGGTCACCCGCGCCTGGGCCGTCGGCTGACCGGCATCACATCGGCCCGGACGTGCAGACCGTTCCGTTGAGCTTGAAGACGGAGGGCAGCACGTTCGGGCCGGTGTAGTCGCCGACGAAGCCGATCGAGGTCGACGCGCCGGTGGCCAGCGTGCCGTTGCCGGATTCGTTGACGACCTTGACGTCCCGCCCGTCCTCCGTCCAGACCCCGCCCCAGCCGCTGCCCAGGCTCTGCCACGACCTGGGCCAGGAGAAGGTCAGCGTCCAGCCGTTCACGGGGGCGCCGTCGTTGGTGATGTCGATGGCGCCGACGTAGCCGCTGGCCCAGTCGGACTGGATGCTCAGCCGCGCCGTGCAGGAGCTGGTGGCGGGCGTCGTGGTCGTGAACGTCAGCGGCGGGGACGACCAGGACAGGCCGCCCCCGCTGTCACGGGCGATCACGTTGACCGTGTAGCGGGTGCCCGGTTTGAGGTTGTCCACGGCGAACGACGTGCCGCCGGTCTCGCCGAGTTGCTCGCTGACGGCGCCGAGCCGGTGGTGCAGCTCGTACTTGGCGATCGGGCGCGATCCGGCTGTGGCGCGCGGCCAGGTGATCGTGGCGGTGGTGGCGGTCACGTTCGAGGCGGTGGGCTGCCCGGGTGCGCCGGGGTGGCCGGCCTCGGGTGATTCCGGATGCAGGACGAGCGTGGTCAGCGAGAGGGGCGGGAGGGTCTGAGCGGTGGCGCTGCCCGTGGCCGTGGTGGTGATGGACGTGGCGCCGTTGGTGTGGGTCAGCACGGTGGGCGGCCCGGCTGCGGGCGTGTAGCCCTCGTAGTCGATGGTCACGGGGTGGGACGTGCCGGACGAGGTGTTGATCAGCAGGACGGCGAGGTCGCCGCCGGGACGGCGGACGGCGTGCGCGGAGAGGGCGGGCTCGTCGGTCGCGGCGCCGACGAACTGGTCGCCGGGCCGGGCGAACGCCCTCATCATCCGCAGCGCGTAGTAGGGCGCGAAGGGCGTGTTCAGCGGCGGCTCGCAGACGCTTCCGTCAGAAGTGCACGCCGCGCTCGACAGCAGGCCGAAGTCGCCGTAGTCGGTGTGCCCTTCGACCTCGGTGACGGCGCCGATGCCGTTGCGGACGTTCCACCAGTCGACCGTGAACACCCCGTTCGCCAGCAGCGTCGCGTAGGAGTCTGCGGCGGCCAGCGCGCCGGGCTGGGTGTTCGTGCCGTTGCTGCTCGATCCGGTGTTGAACTCGGTCATGGCGATGCTGATCCGGCCCGCGTCCGGCCCAGCGTGGCGGGCGATCTGCTCGCGGGTGAGGTGGATCATGTCGGGTACGTGGCCCACCCGGTCGAGGGCGCCGGGATACCAGTGCAGGATCACGAAGTCGATCTTGGCGCCGGCGGTCGACAGGACGACCTCGTTCCAGCTGCCGGCGTCGCCCTCGGCCACGATGGCGTCGGGCCAGTTGGCGGGCGTGGTCAGCACCGCGCCGACCTTGATGGCCGGGTCGACGGCCTTCATCGCGTCGGAGTAGGCCACGACGTGGCGGGCGTACTCGGCCGGGCTCTTGTCAGGGTGGTCGTCGGCCTCCCATGCGGCGCCGTAGTGGCCGTTGCCGTAGTTCTCGTTGCCGATCTCCCAGTACGTGATGCCGTAGCCCTTGGTGACGTTGGCGTGCCGTACCCAGGCCGCGGCCTCCTCCGCCGTTCCCGTGCCGTAGTTGGCGGTCACCATCGCCTGGGCGCCGGTGCGCCGTACGCCGCGCATGAAGGTGTCGAAGTCGGTGCCGGGCGCGACGTAGCCGCCTGGGGCGGTGTGGTCGGCCCAGTGGTAGATGTCGGAGTATGAGCCGCCGGGGTAGCGCAGCAGTTTCACGCCGGCGTCCTTGAGCCGGTCGGCGGTCTCGTCGGAGCCCAGGTGGGTGTCCCAGATGGCATGGTTGGCGCCGATGCCCGTCTCGGGGACGGTGGCGAGGGCGGCGCGCGCGTTGACGGTCACCTCCACCGGGGCGGCGGTGTCGTCGGCGTACGCCGTGGGGGTGTTGAGCGCGGTCAGCGTCAGCAGCAGTGCGGACGCGGCCCGCAGCAGGGTTCTCGGCATCGGTGCACCTCGCCCGTGGAAAGTGGTCATCACTCGACGCCTCCTCCTGACCAGGAGACAGCATGATCATGAGGGGCAGGCTTCGGGCTCGTCAACCGGCGATGAAACTTTCACCGCGCGCTGTGTCATATGTGCGCATATGTGCCCTTTGGTGTGCATGTCATCATGGGGGACATGCTGGAGGTTGCCGGACTGGGCGAGGTGGAGGAGCGGGCGTACCGGTTACTCGTACGGGCCGGCGAGGCGGATCTGACCGGACTGGCCGAGGAACTGGACCTCACGCGGCAGGCGGCGGCCGCCGCGCTGGCGTCCATGGCGGGCATGGGGCTCGTCCGTGAGGTCGCGGGCAGCGGAGGACGCAGGTTCGCGCCGGTGGCGCCCGAGGTCGCGCTCGGCCCGCGGCTGGTGCGGCAGCAGGAGACGATCGACTGGGCTCGGCAGGCGGTCGACCAGCTCGCCGAGGAATATCGCGCGAGCCTGCGCCGCAGCGACGCCGACCGGCTGATCGAGGTGTTGCCGAGCCGGGCCGCGCTGCGCGAGCAGGTACGCCACCTCCAAGACAGCGCCCGCGAGGAGGTCATGTACTTCTGCCGGGCCGGGCACGTCGTGATGCCGTCCACGGACAACACCGAGGAGCTAGAGGCGCTCGGACGCGGCGTGGCCTACCGGGTCATCTACGAGCGGGCCCTGCTGGAGGAACCCGGGATGGTGGCCAACGTGGCGTTCGGCATCAAGCTCGGCGAGCAGGCGCGGGCCGTGCGGTTCCTGCCCGTGCGGATGATGATCGCCGACCGGTCCACCGCGCTGCTCCCGCTGGTGCAGTACGCCGGCCGGACCACCGAGCCGACCGCGGCCCTGGTGCGCGGGAGCAGCCTGCTGGAGGCGTTGATCGCGTTGTTCGAGGCCCAGTGGGAGCGGGCCACGCCGATCAGGTTCCTGGAGGACGGCCAGGTCACCGACACCGCCCCCGGCTGCCCGCTGGACGCCGACGAGCTCTACCTGCTCTCGCTGCTGGTCGCCGGGGTGCCGGAGAAGTCGATCGCCAGCCAGCTCGGGCTCAGCCTGCGTACGGTGCAGCGCCGCGTCTACCACCTGATGCGGCTCGCGGGCGCGCAGACCAGGATGCAACTTGCCTGGCATGCGGCCCGCGAGCGCTGGTTATAGCTACTTCACCCCGTACGCCCGGGTGATGGTCTGCTCGAACCGCTCGCCCGAAGCCCCGGTCACGATGACCCGCAGCGACACCCCGGTGTCGGTCCTGCGATGCGAGACCAGCGCCTTGTACCGGCCCTGCCCCAGAGGGAGGAGCGGCAGCCTGCGCCAGGTCTTGCCGTCGTCGTACGACATCTCCGCGGTCAGCTTCCTCGCGTCCCGAGCGGTGAAGCCCAGCGCGACCGGCAGCGTACGGCGCACCTTCCCTTCCAGGTCGGCGGGCACGTCGTAGTCCACGCCAAGCAGCGGCAGCCGCTGCTCGTCCGCCGGCCGGGCGGACCTGAACGTCCAGGAGCTCTCGGTGGCCGTGGCGTACCGCCACTCCTCCGAGGTCCGGGTCGTGGACAACTCCAGGCGGTACTCGGCGTCACCCTCCACGGCGGCGATGTCGCCCCGCAGGTTCTTCCGCTCATCCACCAGTTCGCCGTCGCGGTAGACCCGGGCCGCGGTGGTGTCCTTGTCGCCGCTCCCGCCCGCGTAGCCGTAGTGGCCGTCGGCGTCCGCGAACTCGGGCACCTGCACCGACAGGACGTCACCCGTGCGGGTCGCGGCCGTCGCGGCCGGGCGTACGACGGGGGCGAACCACCGCTCCCTGGCGATCTCGCCCGCCCGGTACGTCCTGGGCCGGTCGGTCAGGCCGCCGCGCAGCCGGCTGCTCGACTCCCAGGTGAGCATGTGCTGGACCACGTGCTGCCACTGGGTGCCGCCCGAGCTGACGTACTCGGCCCTGCGCAGCGGGGTGCGCACCACGCGCTGGGTCTCCATCTGCAGGCCCAGGTCGTACGTCTGCCACGGCCGCCAGCCGAACCGCTGGTCCTTGCCGTACGAGCCGCCGCCGGACTCCTGGTAGCCGGCATCGACCCGGGCGGTGTTGCGCCAGTTCACCTCGTGCACGATCCGCTCGGGCACTCGGCCGGAGGAGACCTGCATGACCTCGTACAGGTACGGCGTCGCGAACTGGCCGGTCACGTCGAGCACGGCACGGCCGGCGCGGGCGCCGTCCAGCAGCGCCTGGCCGCGGTCGTGCGTGATCAGCAGCGTGGGCAGCGGGTCGCGGTCGCCCGCCGGCGTCCACGGTTGCCACATGGCCCGGCCGTCGGGCCCGACCACGACCACCGCCGCCGCGCCGGCCGCGGCGATGTCCTTCAGCTTGCTCGTCCAGTCGCCGAACGTCGCGCTGGTGATGACGACCACCCTGCCCTTGACGTCGAGCCCGCTCACGTCGCCCGTGCCGCCGTCGACCAGCGGCCAGCGCTTCCTGCCGTCGATCTCCGGTGACCGGATCGTGGGGCGTACCACCAGCGACTCGCGGCCCAGCCGGGCGACCACCCGGGGCGCGGCCAGCTGCCAGCGCGAGGAGAACTCGAAGGTGCCGTCGCGCACCGGCGCGGTGGGGGTGACCGCGAGCCCGTCGACCGAGGGGAAGTTCATCGAGCTCAGGCTGATCTTGCGGGAGCCGTACGTGCGGTGGGTGAAGTAGGTGGAGATGCCCTCCTGCATCACCTCCTGCGAGGTCCTGATCTCGACGGGCACGGCGGTCCTGGCGTCGAGCACGACCTCCATGTCGGACGTGACCGGCAGCTCGGGGTTGACGACGAGGGAGTCGACGGGCAGCTCGTCGTGCGTCTCACCCATGATCGCCTGCATGTGGTAGGTGCCCTCCGGCACCTCCACCGTCCAGCCCTCGTGTTCGCGCAGGATGTAGCCGTAGGCGTCGTCCCTGGCGGCGGCACCGTACATGGTGATCAGCGGCACGCGGGCGGGGCTGCCGTCCCGCTCGATGCCGGTGAAGTGCACCTTGTGCATCTTGCCGCGCCGGGTCAGCGCGAGTGTGGTGTGCGCGGCCGCCGAGCCGTCCGCCGTGGTGGCGGTGACGTGGCCGACATGCCTGCCGTGCACCAGCTTGGTCAGGTCCACGGTGGTCCCGACGGTCGCGCTCGCCCCGGCGTCCACGGTGAGGGTCGTCGCCGACAGGTTCACGGCCCCCTCGCCGGGGGCGTCGCCGTCCAGGTTGCTCAGGGTGGCGGCGACCGTCAGCGAGACGGGCTCCTGGCCGGTGTTGGTGTAGGTGATGGCGCCGCCGGGGGTGTCAGTGCCGCCGTCCTCGTGCACGCCCATGCTGAGCGACGCGGTGGCCGTGACGCCCTGCCGCACGGCGCGGGCCACGTCGAGGCGGCCGCCGCCCTGCTCGTACGGCGTCTGTCCCTCGACGGTCTTCGCCGTGGACACCAGGGCGTCCTTGAGCTGCCCGGCCTTCCACTCCGGGTGGCGCTGGGCCAGCACCGCCGCCGCGCCGGCCACGTGCGGCGTGGCCATCGACGTGCCCGACAGCTTCGTGTGCCGGTCGTCGACGGGCGTGCCCAGCCCGGTGCCCGCCGCCCGCGCGGCGATGATGGCCACGCCCGGGGCGGTGATGTCCGGCTTGAGCGCCTCGTCCAGGCGCGGGCCGCGGCTGGAGAACGGCGCCAGCGCGTCGTTCGCGTCCACCGCGCCGACGGTCAGCGCGGAGGTGGCGGCGCCCGGCGTGCCCACCGTGTAGTCGTCGCCCTCGTTGCCCGCGGCGATGACGAACAGGCTGCCGGTCTCCTCCGTCAGCACGTCCACCGCCTTGCTGAGCGGGTCGGTGCCGTCGGTGGGGCCGCCGCCGAGGCTCATGTTGACGATGTCGGCCCCGCTCTCCCTCGCGGCCCACTCCATGCCCGCGAGCACCTGCGACTCGGAGCCGCTGCCGTTGGCGTCCAGCACTTTGCCGATGACCAGCTCCGCGCCGGGCGCGACGCCCTTGCGCAGCCCGCCGGACGCCTCGCCGGTGCCCGCCACCGTGGCGGCGACGTGGGTGCCGTGGCCGTGCTCGTCCTTGGCCGAGGGGTCGTCGGTGAAGTTGCGGGTCTGGGTGACCTTGGCCGCGACGTCGGGGTGGGCCTCGTCGATCCCGGTGTCCAGGACGGCGACCTTCACCCCCTTGCCGTCGTACCCGTCCTGCCAGGCCTGCGGTGCTCCCACCTGCGGGACGCTGTGCTCCAGCGACGCGGTGACCTTCCCGTCGAGCCAGATCTTGGCCAGCCCGTCGCGCAGCCGCGGCTCGCCTCCGGCGCGCTCGGCTCCCCAGAGCACGGGAAGCGCGTCCTTGTCCGCCCGCATGGCGCGCGCGTTGACGCTCTTCAGCGTGACGGCCCGCCGGTTCTCCTTGTACGCCAGGATCAGCGGCAGGACGTCGCTGCTCTCGTCGTCGTACCCCTGCTCGATCAGGTCGCTGACCGAGAACAGCCGCTCGTCCATGAGACCCTGCGAGAGGTAGGGGACCATGTCGGCGGGGGTGACCACCAGGTCGCCGTTCTCCTCCTTGGTGAAGAACCTGACGTCCTCGCGGCCCTTGCCGGGCTGCACGGTCGCCGCGTGCTTGCCGCCCGCGAACTCCTGGACCGTCACCACGTCGCCGGTGATCAGCGTCACCCGGTGCGGGTCTGAGCCGGCTGCCGGCTCGGGGGCTGCCGCGTGCGCGGGCACCGGTACGGCAATCATCGCCAGGCCCGCGCCGGCGGCGGCGAGGCGGGTGATCCATCGCATGAACGAACCGATCTGTCTGTGGGGGTGACCCAGGCTTCACTCGTTCAAGAGAATGGAGCATCGCGCCTGCTCGTAGCGGATTTTCCGCCTGAGTAAACAACGACATGTCGCGAAAACGACAGCCGAGGTGGTCAGGCACACTCGGTGTTGCGCGGCGGGAGCTTGCGCGTGGTGACGTACGCGCTGACGTGGTCGATGACGCACGCGTTCGCCATCGCGGCGAAGAGGTTGTGCCCCGGGCCGTCAAACTTGATCATCCGGCTGCCCTTGACCTGCTCGACGACCCGTGACGTCGGCGAATAGTCCAGCCACGTCCCGGCCCCCAGCATCGGCGGCAGCTTCCCCGGCAGCGGCGACGGCGGGTTGGCGACCGGCGCGGGCCAGCCCGCGCAGGTGAGCGGGGCGTGCCAGGCCAGCGGGAACGCGGCACCCATGCTGGGCGCGACCTTCCGCAGGCGCTTGACCGTGCGCGCCAGCTTCCGCTGACTATCCGGCCTGGGGAAGTCGAGGCACTCCTTCACGCCGCCACCCGTCAGGCCGGGGTACGGATCCCGCCCGCGCGGCGCGAACCCCGAGGCGTCGCCGCCCTCCGCCGCCTTGATGGCCGCCAGCAGGGCGTCCCACTCGGCGGGGCCGCGCTTCCCCTTCTGGACGGCGAGGGAGCGCAGCTGCGTGCCGTCGTAGCGGGCCTTCACCTTCGGGGCGGGAATCGGCTCCCTGTCGGCCCTGGCCACCAGCTCACGCCAGCGCCGCTCCGTGCCCTTGGGCGCCCAGGCGAAGAACCGGTCCATCAGCCGTTCGTGGTCGCGGGCGATGGCGGTCAGCTCGCGCTCCCAGCTCCGGGTGCTGTGGTTGCCGGTGCCGTCGACGTACATCGTCCGCACCCGCTCGGGGAACTGCCGGGCGTACGCCTGGGCGATGGTGCCCCCGTACGAGGTGCCGATGAAGTTCATCGTGTCCTCGCCGAGGGCGCGCCGGATGGCCTCGGCGTCGCGGGCGTCGCTCGCGGAGTCCATGTGGTCGAAGAGCTCGGGATCCGTGCTCCGGCACCGGTCGCCTCTGGTCTTGTTCGCGGCGGCGAGCCGGTCCAGCCCCGCCTGGTCGTCGGGGAAGGCGGGGGTGCGCAGCGGGCTCCAGTCGCACTGGAGCACCGGTTCGCCGAGCCCGGGGTAGCCGCGTGGGTCCCACGTCACGACGTCCATCGACCGCCGGATCTTGGCGAAGATCTGCGGCACGGAACGCATGATGGCGATCTGGTCGCCCTGCGGGCCGCCGAAGTTGATCATCACGGTTCCCTGTTTCTCGCCGGTGGCGGGCAGCCGGGCCACCTTCAGGGTGAGCTTCCCGTCGCTGCCGGGGGCGACCGCGACGGGCAGGTCCGCGCATTGGAGCGCGGACTTGGTGTCTCCGGGGCAGGCGGCCCACTGGAGGTCCTGCGCGGCCGGGGCGGGTGTGGTGAGCACGGTGAGTGCCAGGAGAGTTCGGATCACGTCGGCACGCTACGAACCGGGCGCCCCGCCCGTCTGCCGCCGGAAGTCGCCGGAGGTTGTTCTCCAAAGTTGACGGATGTCGATGAGTAGGGTGAGGCGTATGGCCTGGGTTGTGGCGGTGGCGGCCGCCGATACGGCGCTGTTGTGGCTGGTCGGGACGGAGGGCTGGGCCCTGGCCGCGTTCGCCGCGGTGACAGGCCTGGCCATGGCGGTGTCCCCGCGCAGGCCGCTCGCCGCGTTCCTGGTCGCCCTGAGCCTGGCGGTCCTCACCGGCGGCTCGTACGCCTTGCTCGTCTGCACCGGCTACCAGGCCGGGCACCGCATTTCCTGGCGGCGGGACGCGATCGTGGCGTTCGTCGCGACCGTCGCCCACCTGGGCGCGCTCCTGATGATCGCGCAGCGCACCGCGTTCGCGCCGGATCCGTTCGTGGTGCTGGCCCGCGCCGGGGTGCTGACCGCGCTGCCGGTGCTGGCCGGTCGCTACCTCGCCCAGCAGCGCGAGCACCAGCGCAGGGAACGGGAGCTCACCGCCGAGCGCGAACGGCTGCACGAGCGGCTGCGCATCGCCCGCGACATGCACGACTCGCTCGGGCACCTCCTCGGCCTGGTCTCGGTGCAGGCTGCCGCACTGGAGGTCGCCGCGCTGCCCGCCGAGCAGCGCGGCACTGTGCGGAGCCTGGCGAGTACGGCCCGTACGGCCATGGCGGAGCTGCACGAGGTGGTCGGCGCGCTGCGCCACGCGGACCGGCCGGGTGTGGAGGGCATCGACGAGCTCGTGGCCAGGGCCGCGGCCGCGGGGCTCACGGTGACGGTCGAGCGGTCCGGCTCGGCCGCGCCGCTCGCGGAGGCGGACGCGGGGCACGCCGCCCACCGGGTCGTCCAGGAAGGGCTGACCAACGCGGCCAAACACGCGCCCGGCGCGCCGATCCGCGTGTCGCTCGACTGGCAGCCCGATGCCCTCCTGGTCAGCGTGGCCAACCCGGCTGTCACCCGCACCGGGCGGGTGACGTCGGGCGGCGTGGGGCTTGCCGGGCTGTCCGAGCGGGTGCGCGCGGCGGGCGGGCTGCTGCGGGTGCACGCGGAGCCGTACGAGTTCCGGCTGGTCGCGATGTTGCCGTTGGCGCAGGGCGCGGTGGGGGCGCCGGCATGATCACGGTGCTGATCGCCGACGACGAGCCGCTCATCACGGCCGGCATCCGTGCCGTTCTGGAGTCGGCGGGCGACATCGAGGTGGTGGCGTGCGTGGGCGACGGGCGTGCGGCCGTGCTCGCCGCCCGCCGCCTGCACGTGGACGTGGCGCTGCTCGACATCGCGATGCCGGTGCTCGACGGGCTGGCCGCGGCGGCGGAATTGGGGGAGACGCGGGTGGTGATGCTGACCGCGTTCGGCGACGAGGAGAACGTACGCCTGGCGCTCCAGCGGAACGTTTCTGGATTTATCCTCAAAAATTGTGATCCAGCGGAATTAATAAGGGCGGTCCGTGCCGCGCACGCGGGACAAGCGTACCTGTCGCCCGAGGTGACGCGGCACGTGCTGGGCATGGTCTCGTTCGACGCGGGCGAGCGCGGTCGCGACGCCGGTCGGCGGCTGGCCGCGCTCACCCCGCGCGAGCTGGACGTCCTCCGGCAGGTGGCGGAAGGGCTGTCCAACGCCGAGGTCGGCAGGCGCGTCCACATGAGCGAGGCGACGGTCAAGACCTACGTGAGCCGTATCCTGACCAAGCTCGGCTGCGCCAACCGCGTCCAGGCGGCACTGCTGCTCCGCGACGCCGCCTCCTGATGCTTCATCGCCCTTGTGGTGATTTCGAGCGGCCTTTTCCGGCTCGCTTTCTTTTCACCGGGAAAGCATGGGAAAAGGCCGACCGCATGTTCATCGCGCCTCGGGCTGAACCTGGTCCTCGCGCTGTGGCGAATCTGGCAGAGTTCACCCATGGCCTTCGATCACAATGATCACTATCACGGGATGCTCCTGCGCCTCGTCCCCCGTGAGAGCCGCACCGCGCTCGACGTCGGATGCGGCACAGGACGCTTCGCGCGGCGGCTCACGGAGCTGGGCATGGAGGTCGACGCCGTCGACCCGTCGGCGCGGGTGATCGAATCCGCCGTCGCGGCGTCGCAGGGCCGTGGAGGGCCGCGTTTCCGCTGCGCCGACATCACGGAGACGGAGCTGCTCAAAGACCACTACGACTACATCTCGTGCCTGGCGAGCATCCACCACGTGCCGTTCGGCACCGTCGCCATGCTGCGTGACGCGCTCGCCCCCGGCGGCGTGCTGGCCATTCTGGGCTGCTACCGCGAGTCGACCCTCGCCGACCTGGCCTGGAGCCTGGCCGCCGTCCCGGCGAACGCCGCGGTCAGGCTCGCCATGGCCGGCCGGGGCGAGCCGTCCCCCGCGCCGGTCCGGCAGCCCCAGATGACGCTGGCGGAGATCCGGCAGGAGGCGGGCGTCCTGCTGCCCGTCTTCCGCCTGCGGCGGCTGCTGTTCTGGAGATACCTGCTCGCCTACCGCAAACCCTGACGCGGCAGGGCCAGGAGGATGAGTGCGTCGGCCAGGAGGACGGTCTGCCGCTCGCAGCTCGCCTCGTCCGACGTCTCCGCGAACTCGAAGACCAGGCCGTCCATCCGGTGGATGAGGAACCGGGCCAGCTCGGGCACCGGCACGGCCGTGCGCAGGCCGTCCCGCCCAGCCGCGGCGGTCAGGGCGGAGTCGATGAGGTCACCGCCGAGCGGGGCGTTGACCTCGGCCCAGAGGTCCCGGCCGGGGCCGACCGTCTCCTTGTTGCGGATGGCCCACATGAGCAGTTCCATCAGTGCGAGATGCAGCCCGTGGTGGTCGCGGATCCACCGCCAGTACGTCGCCACGACCTCGCGCACGGTCGCCTCGAACCCGGCCCTCCGGTCGAGCCCTTCGAAGGCGGCCAGCATCGTGGCGCGGCCGCGTCCGAGGATGAGCAGGTTGAGCTCGTCCTTGTTGCGGAAGCAGTAGTGCAGGGTGCCGAGCGGCACCCCCGCCTGCTCCGCGATGCGGCGGGTGGTCGCGCGGGCCAGGCCCTCGGTGGCGATCACGCGGACGGCGGCGTCGACGATGACGCGCCGCCGCTCGCCGGCGGACAGGTACGTCATCGCGGCACCCCGCCGAACGCGGCCGGGCAGGTCGTCATGGCGCCTCGATGAAGGCGCGCAGCAGCGCGAAGAACCGTTCGCCCTCCGTGTCGGCAATGAAGTGGCCCGACTCCTCGAAGACCTCCAGCCGTGCCCCTGCGGGCAGGCCAGTCATGATCTCTCGCGCCGAGGTGAGCGGCGTGATCGGGTCGCGCGCGCCCGCCGCCACCAGCGCCGGGCAGCGGACGTTTTCGAGCTCGCCCCGCAGGTCGAAGCGCTCCCGCGACATGAAGCTCATCGTCAGCTCCGGGTTGGGGATCATCCGCATCATCGCCTGGATGTCCTCGGGGGAGGGGAAGGCCGGCTCCGGGCTGTAGGAGGGCGCGCACAACCGCCCGAACTCCGCGAACGTCTCCGGCGTGCCCTCCGTGAGGAACGCCTTGGCCGCCAGCGCCGCCGCCTCGCCCGCCTCCGCGCGGAACCCCTCGACGACCTGGTCGACGTCCATGCGGGCCATCGTGCTCTGGAGGATCAGCTTCGCGGGGTGATCGGGGTGCCTGGCGGCGTAGTGCATGGCGACGATGCCGCCGAAGGACCAGCCGAGCACGATCGGCTTGGTGATGCCGAGAGCGTCGCACAAGGCGGGGATGTCGTCGGCCCACTGGTCGAGGTGCCAGGTGGAAGGGTCGGAGTCCTGGCTGCGGCCGTTGCCGCGCTGGTCGACATAGACGATCTGGACGAGGTCGGCCAGTCGCGCGTACGTCGGCTTGAAGATCGAGTGGTCGTGGCCCGGACCGCCGTGCAGCAGCAGGAGCGTGGGCTTGGCTCGCATAGTGTCACCGTCGGGCACGAGGGCGGGGCCCTCGACGTCCACAAACAACGACGTGCCGTTCACCATGACGCGCATGGAGGGTTCCTCCCCGTAAATGTTGGTCTTGCGACCAAGTCATGTGACCAACAATAGCCAGTTCTGGTTGGATATGCGTTCATGGATCTTCTCCTCGACCGGCTGCGCGCGGCCGGGTTCGACGCGGTCACGGCGCAGGCCGTTCAGGGCGGGGTGGTGGCGCTGGCCGGGCTGGCGACCCTGCGCGACGGCTCCCGCGTGTTCGCCAAGACGCTGCGCGCCGACGTCCACGACCTGTTCGAGGTCGAGGCGGAAGGGCTGCGCGTGCTGCGTGGCGCGGGCGTCACCACGCCCGAGGTGCTGGCGGTCACGCCCCGCCTGCTCGTGCTGGAGCCGTTACCGCCGCGCCGCGACGACGACGAACGCTTCTGGGAAGACCTGGCCCGTGCCCTCGCCCACCTGCACACGACCACGCGGAGCGACCGGTTCGGCTGGCACCGGGACGGCTGGCTCGGGCGCCTGCGGCAGGACAACACGTGGGACACCGACGGGCACACCTTCTTCGCGCGGCGCCGGATCCTGCGCTGGCTCCCGGAACCACTGGTGGAAGCGGCTTTCGACGCCGCGGAACGACGCACGCTCGAACGTCTCTGCGCCGCCCTGCCCGACCTGCTGCCGCCACGGCCGCCGGTGCTGACGCACGGCGACCTGTGGCGCGAGAACATCCTGTCCGGCCAGGCCGGCGGCCCCGCGCTGATCGACCCGGCCGTCTCCTACAGCTGGGCGGAGGCCGACCTCAGCATGTTGTGGTGCTCGCCGCGCCCGCCCGCCTCTGATCGTTTCTTCGAGGTGTACGCGGACGCGGCGGGTCTCGACGGCGGCTGGCGGGACCGCCTGCCCCTGTTCCACCTGCGGGAGCTGCTGAGCAGCATCGCGCACGACGACTACGCCGCCGAGTGTGCCGAGGCCGTGCGCGAGATCATCGCGCCGTTCGCCTAGCGGCGGCTCATCTCGCCGGCCGCCGGACCGTCGAGACCAGCAGGAGCAGGAGCGCGCTCTGGGCGAGCATGCCGGGCGCGAGCGGGGGCGCGTTGCCGACCGACTTCGTCAGCGCCGACCACCACTGGGCGAGCGGCGACAGCGAGTCCCACGCGGGGTCCATCGCGCCCATGCCGTGGTTGACGGACACGTGGGTGAACACGCCGTACGCCGCCGCGAGCAACACGATCAGGGCGAGCACCCTGACCACGGTGAGCGTGCCGGGGGAGTCGCGGAGCGCGACCAGCACCAGCGCGACCGTCAGCAGCGCCAGCGTCGCCCACGGGATCAGCTGCGTCGGGCTGCCCCAGTGGCGTTCGAAGGCGAGCTCGGCCGCGGCGCCCGCGATGCCGATCGCGACCAGGGCAAGCAGGCCGAGCCTGAGCATCGAGGGGCCTGCGGGAGCACGCCGGCGGCGGGCCGATTGCACAGTGGTGTCTTCGGCGGGGGTGGAGGACATGCGGGACACCGTCCGATGCGAAGGAGTCTTCGGTCGACTCCAAACTTCCCAGGCATCCTGGGAGAAAAATGGATGGTTTCTGAAGATCTGGTGAGAAATGCCGATGCACCAGCTGACCGGTACGGCGGCCCGCCGTACCGATCGCCGGCGGTCCTACATGTTGATCATGTGTCCGGCGAGGCCGTGCACGGCCTCCTTGACCGCCTCGCCGAGCGTCGGGTGCGCGTGTACGTTGCGCGCGACCTCGTGCACCGTCAGGTCCCACTGCTGGGCCAGGGTCAGCTCGGGCAGCAGCTCGGTGACGTCGGGCCCGATCAGGTGGGCGCCGATCAGCTCGCCGTGCGTGTTGTCGCTGATGATCTTGACGAAGCCGGCGCTGTCGCCCAGCCCGTGCGCCTTGCCGTTGGCCGTGAACGGGAACTTCGCCACCTTCACGTCGTAGCCCAGGTCGCGCGCCTGCGTCTCGGTGTAGCCGAAGCTCGCGACCTGCGGCTGGCAGTAGGTCGCCCGCGGGATCATCACGTAGTCGAGCTCCATGGTCTCCGCGTCGCCGATCGTCTCGGCCGCGATGATGCCCATGGCCTCCGCGGCGTGCGCCAGCATGAGCTTCGCGGTGACGTCGCCGATGGCGAAGATGTGCGGCACGTTCGTCCGGCAGCGCCCGTCAACGGCGATCGCCCCCCGGTCGGTCAGCGCCACGCCCGTCTTCTCCAGCCCGTAGCCGTCGACGCGCGGCTGGAAACCGATGGCCTGCAGAACCTTGTCGGCCTCGAGCACCTGCGTCTGGCCGTCCTTGGTGACGGTGACCTTGACGGAGGAGCCGGTGTCCTCGATGCCGTCGACGCGGGTGGAGGTCATCACCTCGATGCCGAGCCGCTTGTACCGCTTGGCCAGCTCGGCCGACACCTCCTCGTCCTCCAGCGGCACGACCCGGTCGAGGAACTCCACGATCGTCACCTTGACGCCGTAGTTGTGCAGCACGTAGGCGAACTCCACCCCGATCGCGCCGGCGCCCGCGATGATGATGCTGCCCGGCAGGTCCTCGGTGAGAATCTGCTCTTCGTACGTCACCACGCGCTCCGACAACTGCGTGCCCGGGATGAGCCTGGTGGTGGCCCCGGCCGCGATGATGCAGTGGGAGAACGTGATCGTCTCGCCGTTCACCTGGAGGGTGTTGGCGTCCAGGAACGTGCCCCGGCCGTCGTACTCCGTGATGGCGTTCTTCTTCATCAGGTAGTGGACGCCCTTGACCCGCCCGTCCGCCACCTTGCGGCTGCGCTGGAAGGCCGCGCCGAAGTCGAAGCTGACATCGCCGCTGATGCCGAAGGTCTTGGCCTCGTGGTTGAAGATGTGGGCGAGCTCCGCGTTGCGCAGCAGCGCCTTGGAGGGGATGCAGCCCACGTTCAGGCAGACGCCACCCCAGTATTTCTCCTCGACGACCGCGGTCCGCAGTCCGAGCTGGGCGGCGCGGACGGCGGCCGTATATCCTCCTGGACCCGCGCCGAGAACGACGACGTCATAGTGAGTGCTCATGAGTCGGACCATACCGTCCGGCCGCCGTCACCCCACACGTCAGACCTCCACGTTGTACGGCAGGGCGAGCTCGTCAGCGGGAACCCCCCGAATGCCCCAGTTGACCTTGGGCATCTCGATGATGGTGATCTCGACGTCTTCGGGATCATAGCCGGATCTCGCGTAGATCTCCCGGATCAGCGCCCGCTTGGCGTCGTCGCTGCGGCCGGTGAAGCAGACCACCTCGATGACGAGATAGCGCTCGCCGCGCTGCGGGCAGACGAAGTCGTCGGCGTCCAGCAGCAGGAACCGGTGGAACCTCTTCTCCTCGGGCAGTCCCCAGGCGCTCACCAGACACGACTGGACCAGGTCCGACACCTCACGCTGGCGGCCCGCCCACACGTCCCTGCGCCCGAACACCTTCACTTGTGCCATGGGGGCCAATATAGAAGGCGTGATCCGCATACTCCTCGCCGACGACGAGGCCATGATCAGAGCGGGCGTCCGGGCGATCCTCGCGTCCGACCCGTCGCTCGAGGTGGTGGCCGAGGCCGCCGACGGCAGACAGGCCGTCGACCTGGCCCTCAGCCACTGGCCCGACGTGGCGCTGCTCGACATCCGCATGCCCAGGCTCGACGGGCTGGCGGCCGCCGCCGAGCTGCGCAGGGCCGCGCCGGGCGTGGCCGTGGTGATGCTGACCACGTTCGGGGAGGACGACTACATCGCCAAGGCGCTCGACATGGGAGCCGCCGGGTTCCTGCTCAAGTCGGGAGACCCGCGCGAGCTGATCGCCGGGATCCACGCGGTCGCGGAGGGAGCGGCGTACCTGTCGCCCAAGGTCGCCCATCGGGTGATCACCCAGCTGTCGGGCGGCCGGATGGCCAGAGGCGCCGAGGCGCGTGACCGCGTCGAGAGCCTCACCGACCGCGAGCGGGAGGTGCTAGGCCTGCTCGGCGCCGGCCTGTCCAACGCCGAGATCGCCCGCAGGCTGCACATCGTGGAGGGCACGGTGAAGGCGTACGTCAGCGCCATCCTCACCCGGCTCGACGTGCGCAACCGGGTGCAGGCCGCGATCATCGCCTACGAGGCCGGGTTGGTAGCCTGACCCGTGATGTATCGCCTCGTGTTCACGCAGGTCTTGCGACGTTTCGACGCCGAGGCCGTGCACCACTTCACCGTGAGCGCACTCGCGCTCCTCGCGCGGCTGCCGCTGCTCAAGCGGCTGCTGCACCGGGCGTTCGCGCCGCACGACCCGGCCCTGCGGGTGACGGCGTTCGGGGTGCACTTCCCCGGCCCGCTCGGGCTGGCCGCAGGCTTCGACAAGGACGCCGCGTGCGCCGAGGGCATCGCCGCGCTCGGCTTCGGGCACGTCGAGGTCGGCACCATCACCGCCCACGGCCAGCCGGGCAACCCCCGGCCGCGCCTGTTCAGGCTGGTACGCGAGCGGGCGTTGATCAACCGGATGGGCTTCAACAACGCCGGCGCGGCGGCCGCGGCCCGCAGGTTGCGCCGCACACGCGGCGTCCCGGTCGTGGTCGGGGTGAACATCGGCAAGACCAAGGTGGTGCCCGAGTCCGAGGCGGTGGCCGACTACGTCACCGCAGCCAAAGAGCTCGCCCCCATGGCCGACTACCTGGTGGTCAACGTCAGCTCGCCCAACACCCCCGGCCTGCGCAACCTGCAGGCGGTCGCCCTGCTGCGGCCGCTGCTGACCGCGGTCAAGGAGGTCGCCGACAGCATGCCGCGCCGCACGCCGCTGCTGGTGAAGATCGCGCCCGACCTCGCCGACGAGGACGTCGACGCGGTCGCCGACCTGGCGGTGGAGCTCGGCCTCGACGGGATCATCGCGACCAACACCACGATCAGGCACGGCGGCGAGACCGGCGGGCTGTCCGGCCGCCCGCTCAAGGCCCGCTCGCTGGAGGTGCTGCGGCGGCTCCGGGCCAGGGTGGGCGACCGCCTCACGCTGGTGTCGGCGGGCGGC
Organism: Nonomuraea diastatica; assembly: GCF_004349015.1. Lineage (NCBI taxonomy): Bacteria > Bacillati > Actinomycetota > Actinomycetes > Streptosporangiales > Streptosporangiaceae > Nonomuraea > Nonomuraea diastatica. The sequence continues at coordinate 50,866 of NZ_SMKP01000030.1, read as the reverse complement.
GTGGAGGACGCCGACGACGTCTGGGAGCGGCTCCTGGCCGGGGCGACGCTGGTGCAGGGCTACACCGGCTGGATCTACGGCGGCCCGCTGTGGGCCTCGCGCATCCACCGGCAGCTCTCCCGCCGGGTGCGCCGCCACGGCATGACGTCGATCGCGGACGCGATCGGCCGCAGCGCCCGAGACTAGGCTGGAACCGTGATCGCAGAGGTGCCCCTCACCGACGGTGTCGTCCTGCGCCCGGCCGCCGAGCGCGATGCCGAGGCCCTGCTCCACGCCTACGTCCGCAACAGCGAGCATCTGCGCCGGTGGGAGCCCCGGCGGCCGGCCGAGTTCTTCACCCTGCCCGGCCAGGTCTACCGGCTCAAAGACCTGCTCGCGCAGCAGGCGCAGGGCCGGGCGATGCCGTGGCTGCTCGTCCATGGCAACCGCGTCGTGGGCCGCATGACGCTCAACACGATCGTGCGCGGCCCGTGGCTCAGCGCCGACCTCGGCTACTGGATCGACGCCGGCTACGCGGGGCGCGGCCTGACCACCCGAGCCGTGCTGGCGGTGTGCCGGATGGCCGACCAGGACCTCGGCCTGCACCGGATCGCGGCGGGCACCCTGGTCGACAACGTGGCCTCGCAGAGCGTGCTCCGCAAGGCCGGTTTCGAGCTCTACGGCACCGCGCCGCGCTATCTGGAGATCGACGGGTGCTGGCAGGACCACCGGCTCTTCCAGCGCATCCTCAACGACCGTCCGGCCCTCTGACCGTCCGGCCCTGACCGGCGGCCGGGCGAGCACGTCCCAAGAGCGCCCGCCCGGCCTTCACAGCGGCGGTCCCGGGGGCGCCGCCCGGCTCACAGGCTGGGCCGGGTCGACTCCGGGTCGTGCGTCATGGCCTCGATGCGGACCATCCGTTCGGACATGGGCATCTCGCTCGGCCGGTGCGGGCGCCGCCGCTGCCACGGGTGCGGCCCCGCGAGCGGTCGATATTCCACCCCGATGGCGTCGAGCCGGCCCAGGTGCCGCTCCAGGCGGTCCGTGAAGCCCTCTGCGGCCCCGCCCGACCAGGCCACTTCGGCGAGCGCGCAGGCCCGCGGCCACAGCTTGTAGTCGACCGTGCGGGCGTCGGGCACGCGCTCGCTCCAGAGTTGCGCCTGCGCGCCCACGACCCGGGCGCGCTCGTCGTCCGTCCAGTCCTCGGGCGCCGGGCGGAAGGCGGCGACGTCCTCAAGGGTGATGGTGTCGCCGATGGCCCTCGGCTCGTCGGGGGAGCCGGACTCCGCGTAGTCGAAATACAGCGGGAACACCGGGGTCGCGACCACGTCGTGCCCCGCGGCGGCGGCACGACGGCCCACGCCCATGCCGCGCCACGGCATGACGATCGTGTCCTGGCGCAGCCCGCCTCCGACGAACGCCTCGTCCCACACCACGGTTCGCGTCCCCCGCTCGGCCAGCACGTCGGCCAGCCGCCGCAGGAACCACGCCTGCAACTCGACGGACGTGGACAGGCCCAGCGAGTCGCGGTAGGCGGTGATCTCCGTGGAGGCGGTCCAGTGGTCGAGCACCACCTCGTCGCCGCCGATGTGCACGTAGGGGGTCTCGCCCAGCGCCCCGATCAGCTCGTCGAAGATCGCGGTGAGGAACTCGACGGTCGGCGGCAGCGGCGACAGGATCGCGGGGGAGATGCCCCACCGGTCGAGCACGTCGTAGCGCTCGCCGGTGGCCCCCAGCGACGGGTAGGCGGCCAGGATCGCCGAGGCGTGCCCCGGCACGTCGATCTCGGGCACGATCGTGACGCACCTGGCGCGGGCGTAGGCGCCGATCTCCGCCAGGTCGTCGAGCGTGTAGTAGCCGCCGTGCGGGACGTCGTCGTACGCGTCCGGCTCGCCATGGGCGTTGACCGCCGTGCGCGGCCGGTGCGAGGAGACCTCGTGCAGCAGCGGGTAGGCCCGGCTCTCCACCCGCCACCCCTGGTCGTCGACCAGGTGCAGGTGCAGCCGGTTGAGCTTGTGCACCGCCATCAGGTCGATCAGGCGGAGGAGCTCCCGCTTGGGGAAGAAGTGCCGAGCCACGTCGAGGTGCAGCCCGCGCCAGGGGAAGCGCGGCGCGTCCTCGATCCGCACCCCTGGGACGGGCCACGACGCCTGCTCGGAGGCCCGGTAGGAAGCAGGGGGTAGCAACTGGTGCAGCGACTGGGCCGCGTAGAACGCGCCCGCCCGCCCGCCGGCCACGATCTCGACACCCCTGGACCCGGTGGTCAGCCGGTAGCCCTCCGCGCCAAGAACGGCGTCCTGCCGGACGTCGATCTCACCCGAGTCGCCCGGCCGCAGGTCGAGCAGGGGAAGGGCGAGCCGGACGGCGTCGGCCAGGTCGCCGGACACCGTGGCGCCTGAGGCCAGTTCGAAGGAAACGGAGAGATCACTGTGCAGCGTAGGGCGAGGAATCATGCTTTGAGATAGTGCTGCAATCCGTTGGCCAGCGCCAGCGCGATCTTCTGCCGGAACTTCGGGCGCCGGAACTTGGCCGCCTCGGCGGCGTTGCGCATGTTGCCGCACTCGACGAAGATCTTCGGCACCGTCGACAGGTTGAGCCCGCCGAGGTCGTTGCGGTAGTCGAGTGCCTTCCTGCCGATGTAGGTGGAGTAGGGCAGGCCCGTGCCCTTGGCGAAGGCGTCACGCACCGCGATGCCGAGCCTGCTCGAATCGTCCACGACCTCGTCGACCGGACCGTTGATCTTCTTGGGCATGATTACGTGGAAGCCGTGGTTGGCCGGCGCCGACCCGTCGGCGTGCACGGAGATCGCGGCGTCCGCCCCGGCCTTGTTGCCGATGGCGGCGCGCCGGGTGATGCAGGGGCCGACGCCGTCGTTGCTCGACCGGGTCAGCTTGACCGTGGCACCGCGCCTTTCGAGGATCTTGACCATCCGGGTGGACACGTCCCACGTGAACGCGGCCTCGCTGTAGCCATCGTTGGTGGCGGTGCCCGTGGTGTCGCAGGCCTTCTTCCTGGTCAGCACGTCGACCTGGCGGTTGATGGCCTTCGTAGCGCGGTAGTTGCCGCCGTTGTGGCCCGGGTCGATGACGATGACCATCCCGTCGAGTGGCCGCGCCTCCCGCGTCTCCTGAGGCCCGGCGGGCCTTTCGAGGGGATCGATCGTCTTGGCGGGCGCCGTGGACGGGGCCTGCTCCTTCGTGCTCGTGGTGGCGGCCCGACCTGCCGCGGCGTCACCGGAGCCGGTGGCGCCACACGCGGAGGCGATCAGGCCGCAGACGGCGAGGACCGTGACGGGAAGAGCACGCATGCCGTCCAACTTACGTGAAGCCAGGAGATCAGGACGGCTCATATGCCGAGTGCGGTGCGAACGCGTCGCGTCCTCGCCGGACGTGCTCTTACCAGACGCGCTCGCCGACCTCCTGCCGTTCGAGCAGGGCGGCCAGCTCCCGCGCGTCCTCGGCGTCGAGGCCGAGGACGACGCGGGGACGGCCCCACGGATGGTCGAGAGAGTGGGCGACGTAGCTGGCGACCGACTCGGCGGTGGCGTCGGCGCCCCGCCCCCGGCCCGTTCGCCAGTGGCCCCAGGCGCGCTCGAGCTCCGCCGCGGCGCGCTGGGCGCAGGACACCAGTTCCGGATCACGCATGACTGTTCCCCCGGATCAGACCGTGACCGGACCGAGCCGGCCACTCTTAGCATGACCCTGACGAGTAAACCGGCGCGTCGTCGCGCCGCCACGCGGCTTGACCCAGGTTTGGGCAACAGGAAACCTGCCGCGGCGCCGGCTTGCCGCGCAGGTTTCCCCTTCGCCTCAGGCGGGCCCCGTGCTCCGTCGCACGATCAGTTCGGAGCGCACCTCCCGCAGGCGGGAGCCCTTGGCGGGGTCTCCGATGCGGTCGCTGAGCAGCGCGGCCGCCGACCTGCCCATGGCACGGCGGGGCTGGTCGACGGAGGTGAGCGAGATGTGGCGGGAGGCCGCGAGGTGCGTGTTGTCGTAGCCGACCACCGACAGGTCCTCGGGCACGCGCAGGCCGAGGTCGGCGGCGGCCGCCAGCACGCCGAGCGCGACCGCGTCGCTGGCCGCGAAGATCGCCGTGGGCCGTGGGTCGCGGGTCAGCAGGGCGAGCGACGCCTCCCTGCCGCTGTCCTCGGTCGCGTCCGCGGCCTCGACCATGATGTACGGGGCCAGCGAGTGCCTGCGCATCGCCACGAGATAGCCCTCGCAGCGCGACGAGCGGGGGCCCTCGATGTGCGCGATCCGCTTGTGGCCGAGCTCGACCAGGTGGTCGATGGCCAGGCGGGCGCCGAGCTGGTCGTCGTCGACCACGATGTCGACGCCGTCGAGCTCGATGTCACGTTCCCCTACGACGACCGTAGGCGTGTAGGAGGTGGCCTCGATCAGCGTCTCGCTGGTCGGAGCGATGCCCAGCAGGACCAGCCCGTCGACTCTGAGCTCGAGGAAGGCCTCCACGGCCTCGTCCTCGAACGCGGGATCCCACTGGCTGTTCCCGATCAGCATGCGCAGGCCGTCGCCGTGCAGGCTCTCCTGAAGTCCGTCGAGGAACTCGGCGTAGAACGGGTTGTGCAGGTTGGCGACGAGCGCTCCCACCAGGTGGGTACGCCCTTCGACCAGGCTTCGCGCGACCGCGTTCGGCCGGTAGCCGAGCTCACGTGCGGCCTGCAGCACGGCCTGGCGCCGGTGCTCGCTCACGTGCGGAGATCCGCGCAGCACGAGTGAGACCAGCGATTTCGAGACGCCGGCTCGTTCGGCGACGTTGCGGATGGTGGGTCTGGGCCGAGGCAGGGTGTCTACCTCTCTGAGCTCGGCGATGGATGACGTGTTGACGGGCGGTCCTGACATGTGTCTCCCCCGCGATGCGGATATGGGCACCTGTCTGACCAAACGATCGAGTTAGCCGCAGGGTACGGCCTCCGTTACAGAGAGCCCGATATTGGCCGGACAGGCGGCACCTTCGGCTGGGGCACAGGTCGGATACTGTGCAGATGTGACACCAGGTAAGTCAGCTGAGAAGGCGCGTCCGGCTCGGCGCAGGCTCAGCGTCGACCGGCGTCGCGAGGAGCTCATGGCGGCGGCTCTGGAGCTGTTCAGCACGCGCGACGCGGAAGACGTCTCGATCGACGACGTGGCGTCGGCGGCGGGGGCTTCGCGGGCCCTGGTCTACCACTATTTCGGCGGCAAGCAGGAGCTCTACGTGGCCGCGCTGAGGAGCGCGGCGGAGCAGCTGGAGTCCCGGCTGCGGCCGCATGAGGGCGGCAGGCCGCTCGACGAGCTGGCCTCCGGGCTCAAACGGTATTTCGACTTCGTCGAGGAGCACGCGGCCGGGTTCGCCGCGCTCCTGCGCGGCGGTCCCGCCAACAGGGCGGGTGAGGTGGGCGAGATCGTCGACGGCGTGCGCCGGCGCCTCTTCCGCCTCATCCAGAAGCAGATGCGTGTCGAGGAGCCCAGCCCGGTGCTGCGCACGACGCTGAGGTCGTGGATCGCCTCCGTGGAGACGGCCGGCCTCGACTGGCTGGAGCACCGTGACGTGGAGCGACCGACGCTCGAGAAGATGCTGGTCGATCACATGGTCGCGCTGCTCGGGGTCGCCGCGAGGTATGACGGCGACGTCGCCGGGCTGCTGGAGCGGCTGGCGTAACGGCGGGAGACGGAAGCCGGGAAGGATGGCGCCGGGCGGGCGGCGCCAACTTCCCATGCGACGTCACGTCGTCACACGGTGGACCGGGCTCGTTGCACGCCTGGTCCACCCTCAACCCCCCTGAGGTCCGTGACGACCCTCTCGGCTACTCCGAGCGCTGCTGCGGGATCCCCGCGAGCAGTGCGCGGACCTCGGTCTCCCGGTAACGCCGATGACCGCCGAGGGTACGAATCGACGTCAACTTGCCCGCCTTGGCCCACCGCGTAACGGTCTTGGGGTCGACCCTGAACATGGTCGCGACCTCAGCGGGCGTGAGCAGCGGCTCGGCCTCGGGTGTACGAGCTGACATTTGTGCGGCCTCTCCTCCGTGTGGACCGGCTTAGCGATCCTGTGACTGCCTTTGCGCGTGTCACGGATGTCCCCCTATGGCGCAGAGCGTGCGGCTTTTCTGAGCCATATGCGGCATCACCCGATGTGACCATACCGCCACGCAGAGCGATTGGCGAGCCCTTCTTTGACCCAACTGCCCGCCCCCCGTGGCCATGTCACGCTCGGTGATTCTAGCGACACGGTTCGTGGTATCGCAGTGAAAACGGCAAACTACTCAGTTCGCAGAAGAGAGCAGCCGCGAGACGTGACCTACTCATGCAGGTCAGACGGCCGTATTGGGGTTCAGTTGGCAGATTCCAGTTGTTGCATTGACTTCCACCGCAGGATGACCCTCTGATACATGGCGTAGGCAAGTTCTTCTTGACCCGTGTCCAGGCCGGTGAGGGCGGCGGACAGCTCGGCGACCGACTGGTCGGCCTGCAGCGCGTCGTCGTCCATGAGGCGCACGAGGCCGCCGTAGTCGAGTTCGACCAGCGAGTGCGGGTGGAACTCCTCCAGCCACCTGGCGATGTCCTCGACGTCGAAATTGGGCGCCACGTCGCCGAGGTGCCGGCGCAGCACGTTGAGCGCCCGCGCAGCCCGCCGCCTGGCCTGCGCCATGGAGGTGACATAGATGAGGTTACGCCCCGTAGTCGTCGTCACGTCCTGCCCCGGGGTGGCGGAGCCGAGCACCAGCCAGCGCTCGTTGCCGTCGAACGGCACGAACCAGGCCGGTGGCACGTGCCACGTCGTGGTGCGGATGTGCGTGCGCAGCGCGGACGACCCCGCCCTGCGCTTGTAGCGATCGAAGTCGTCGGCGGTCTGCTCGGCGATCGTCTTGGGCACCAGACGGTCCATCAGCTTCGCCGGCGTGGCGCCACGCAGCCTTGAGAACGCCAGCCACGAGCGCAGACGGGTCTGCCATGGGCAAACGTACAGGCGGTCCTCAACGCGCCGCAGATAGGCGTTGGGGCTCTCCTGGGCGGGAACGGGCTGAGGGGGCATGCCGAGCAGACGCATGACCGACTCGTCGTGCTCCGCGTTGAGCGCGTTCGCGCGCCGCGGGCGGTCGCGTGAGTCGGCGTAGTCGGCCCACAGCTTGCGCTCAGGCTCGGCGAACGCGGTCAGTGGCTCATAGACGCGGAGGTAGGCGGCATAGGGCAGCACGGAGGCATCGTGTCACGAAGCGAACCCGCGCGCACTGTCGAGACTAGGCTATGAGGCGATCTCCGCCGCGAAGGTGCGGCGGACCGGACAGGGAGTCACTACCGTGACCGAAGTCTTCGGAGCGTCCCACAAGGACGTGCATGAGCAGGTCGTCTTCTGCGCCGACGAGCAGAGCGGCCTGCGTGCCATCATCGCCATCCACAACACGGCGCTGGGCCCGGCGCTGGGAGGCACCCGCTTCTATCCGTACGAGAACGAGCAGGCGGCGCTGGCCGATGTGCTCAACCTCGCCAAGGGCATGTCCTACAAGAACGCGCTGGCCGGCCTCGACCTGGGCGGCGGCAAGGCCGTCATCATCGGCGACCCGGCGCGCGACAAGAGCGAGGCGCTGCTGCGCGCCTACGGCAGGTTCGTCGAGTCGCTCGGCGGACGCTACATCACCGCCTGCGACGTGGGCACCTTCAGCGAGGACATGGACCTCATCGCCCGTGAGTCGCGCCATGTGACCGGCCGCACGCCGGCCCACGGCGGGGCCGGCGACTCGTCCATCCTGACGGCCTTCGGAGTGTTCCAGGGCATGCGGGCCTCTGCCGAGCGCGTCTACGGCACACCGTCGCTCCACGGCAGGAGAGTCGGCGTCGAAGGGGTGGGCAAGGTGGGTCACCGCCTGGTCGAGCTCCTGCGCGAAGACGGCGCCGAGGTGGTGATCTGCGACGTCGCCCCCAAGGCGGTCGAACGCGTGCGCGCGCGCCGCCCCGAGGTCGACGTGGTGGCCGACGCGCGGGCCATGGCGCGCTCCGACATCGACGTCTTCGCGCCCTGCGCGCTGGGCGGGGTGCTCGACGACGAGACGGTCACCGAGCTCCGCGCGAAGATCGTCTGCGGGGCGGCCAACAACCAGCTCGCGCATTCCGGCGTGGAGAAGCAGCTCGCCGAACGTGAGATCCTGTACGCACCCGACTATGTCGTCAACTCGGGCGGCGTCATCCAGGTCGCCGACGAGATCGAGGGCTTCGACATGGAGCGGGCCCGGTCCAGGGCCACCCAGATCTATGACACGACATTGAAAATCTTCGCGATAGCGGCCGACGAGGGCGTCCCTCCCGCGGTCGCAGCAGATAGGCTGGCGGAGCGCAGAATGTCGGAAGTCGGGCGGATACGGGCCATTTGGCTGGGCCACTGACGCCCCGCGCCCATACGACGTACCGAGCTGGGCACAAAACAGGTACGGTAATAGGCGAACGATAGGCTGACGCCCGGAGTCAGGCGGCGTCAGTGTGTGGTGCGTTAGCGACGAGGGGTCGGGGACGACCCCACACGAGGGGGTCGAGCCAATGGGGCGCGGCCGAGCAAAGGCCAAGCAGGTCAAGGTTGCTCGCCAGCTGAAGTACAACAGCGGTGGCACGGATCTTGACCGTCTTCGCGACGAACTCGGGGTCGGAGACTCCAGCCGCAATGACGACGCCGACGACCTCAACGATGAGCTGGCGGATCGCTATGCCGATTACGCCGATGACTATGGCGCAGGAGACGACGACGACGGCCGTGCCGGCCGCCGATAGCCGTTCTTCTGGGTGACGTGGCGGAGGGCCCGGCGATCGTGCCGGATCCCTGCCCGCACTCGTCGGGCCCCACGGGCAACCGTGGGGCTTTCGTCACGTGGGCGGCTTTTTCGTGGACCGGCTCGTTGAGGAAGCCGGTCATGACCGGTCAGGCGAAGATCGGGGCTCCCCGCCCCCGCAACCCGAGCATGGGCGGGCGGCGCTCGCGTTCCCAGGGCCTGCCATTCGGATGGAGCGCGATGGTCGAGGTGCTCGGCGGTGCGCGCGTCCGGGTGTGCGATCACCCGCTGCCGGAGGCCCAGGACGTCGGCCGTCTGTACGGATGCGAGGGGACGCACCTCGTGGCTAATGTGTCAAGGGCCAGGTCGTACCATTAGGTGCATGGATCTGGTGACAGGCGAGCCCCTCGCACTCGACCTGGTCAACACGAGTGTCCGCACGCCGTCGGGCCGCGACCACGACGCCCTGGCGACGGCGGAAGGTCTTCATACCTGGCTCGCCAAGCGGGCCGGCCGGCTGACCGTGCCCGAGGCTCCGCTCGGCCCCGACGACCTGGCCGCCGTCCGCGACCTGCGCGGCCATGTGGAGCGGGCTTTGGAGGCGGCTCGCCAGGCCGCACCGCCGCCGCCCGAGGCGGTCGAGGCGCTCAACCAGGCACTTCGCGTCGCCCCCGCGTATCCCTGTCTGGAGGTGCAGGGCGCGGTGCTACGGCGCGGCGCGGCCCGCGACGGCACGCCGCTCGACCGCCTGCTGACCGAGCTGGCCGAGGCCGCCGTGGCCCTGCTCACCGACCCCGGAGTGGGCAAGGTGCGCGGCTGCGAAGGGCCGGGATGTCGCCTGCTGTTCCTCCCGGCCCACCCGCGACGTCGCTGGTGCTCGCCCGACCTGTGCGGCAACCGTGTCCGCGTGGCCCGCTATTACCAGCGGCACAAGTGACCGGTCAGCGATAGCGCGCCCGGCCCTCGCCGGTGACGACCTCGCCCAGCACCCAGGCGTCGACGCCGCGGGCCGCCAGCACTCTGAGGGCCTCGTCGGCCGAGCCGGCGGCCACCACGGCGGCCATCCCGACTCCGAGGTTGAACGTGCGGTCCATGTCGTGCTGTGCGATCGAGCCGTGGCCCGCGAGCACCCCGAAGACGGCCGGCGGCGTCCACGACGAGCGGTCGAGCAGCGCGTCGAGGTGGCCGGGCAGCGACCTCGACAGGTTGTTCTCGATGCCGCCGCCCGTGATGTGGGCGTAGGCGTGCACCTCGGCAGAGCGCGCCAGCTCCAGGCAGTCGAGGGAGTAGATCCGGGTGGGCTCCAGCAACTCCTCGCCCAGCGCCCGCCCCAGCTCGGGCAGCTCGGTGTCGAGAGAGAGCGGGGCCTCGCGCAGCACGTGCCGCACCAGCGAGTAGCCATTGGAGTGCACGCCCGAGGACGCCAGCCCGAGCACCACGTCGCCGGCGCGCACCCGTGAGGGCCCCAGCAGGCCGGCGGCCTCGACGACGCCGGTGCCGGCGCCGGCGAGGTCATATTCGTCCGGGCCCATCGCCCCCGGATGCTCGGCGGTCTCCCCGCCCACCAGCGCGGCCCCCGCCAGCCGGCAGCCCTCGGCCACACCGCCGACGATCTCCGCGACGCGCTCGGGCACCACCTTCCCGCAGGCGATGTAGTCGGTCATGAACAGCGGCTCGGCCCCGCAGACCACGAGGTCGTCGAGGACCATGCCGACCAGGTCGATGCCGATCGTGTCGTGCTTGCCGTAGCGCTGGGCGATCATGACCTTGGTGCCGACGCCGTCGGTGGAGGAGGCCAGCAGCGGCCGCTGGTAGCGCAGCAGGGCCGAGGCGTCGAACAGGCCGGCGAAGCCGCTGGCGTCGTCGACCACCTCGGGCCGCCGTGCCCGCGCCACCCTGTCCTTCATCAGCGCGACGGCCCGGTCGCCGGCTTCGATGTCGACCCCGGCGGCCTCGTAGGTGCTCATGCCTTGCTCTCCAGGACGAACTTGCCCACGTTGTCCTCGTCGATGGGAATGGGGTAGGAGCCGGTGAAGCAGGCCATGCAGAGGCGGTCGGCGGGAATGGTGGTGGCCCTGGTCAGGCCCTCAAGCGAGATGTAGCCGAGCGTGTCGGCGCCCAGCGAGGCGCGGATCTCCTCGACCGTCAGCGAGCCCGCGATCAGCTCGGCCCTGGTGGCGAAGTCGATGCCGTAGAAGCACGGCCAGGCCACCGGCGGCGAGGAGATGCGGACGTGCACCTCCTTGGCGCCCGCCTCGCGCAACATCTTGACGATGGCGCGCTGGGTGTTGCCGCGCACGATCGAGTCGTCCACGACCACCAGGCGCTTGCCCTCGACGACCTCGCGCAGCGGATTGAGCTTGAGCCGGATGCCGAGCTGGCGGATGGTCTGCGAGGGCTCGATGAACGTGCGGCCGACGTAGGAGTTCTTCACCAGGCCCTGGCCGTAGGGGATGCCGCTCTCCTGCGCGTAGCCGACGGCGGCCGGCGTGCCGGACTCGGGCGTGGGGATGACCAGGTCGGCCTCCACCGGGTGCTCGCGGGCCAGCACGCGGCCCACCTCGACCCTGGTGACCTGGACGCCGCGTCCGGCGATGGTGGTGTCGGGGCGGGCGAGGTAGACGTACTCGAACAGGCAGCCCTTCGGCTCGGCCAGCGCGAACCTGCGCGAACGCACGCCGCGCTCGTCGACGGTGAGCAGCTCGCCCGGCTCGATCTCGCGGACGACCGTGGCGCCCACGATGTCGAGCGCCGCCGTCTCGGAGGCCACCACCCAGCCGCGCTCCAGCCGGCCCAGGACCATCGGGCGGACACCCTGCGGGTCGCGGGCCGCGTAGAGTGTCGTCTCGTCCATGAAGACCAGCGAGTAGGCGCCCTTGACCTGCGGGAGCAGCTCGGCGGCGGCCTCCTCGACGGTGCGCGTGCGGTCTTGAGCGAGCAACGAGGTCAGGACCTCGGTGTCGGTGGTCGCCCGGGTGGAGCCGGGGGCCAGGCGCTGCGCCAGCTCCGGCGTGTTGATCAGGTTGCCGTTGTGGGCGAGCGCGAGGCCGCCGACCTCGGTGGAGCTCAGCGTGGGCTGCGCGTTCTCCCACACGCTGGATCCGGTGGTGGAGTAGCGGCAGTGGCCGATGGCCAGGTGGCCGCGCAGGGTGCCCAGCACCGACTCGTCGAAGACCTGGGCGACCAGGCCCATGTCCTTGTAGACGAGGATGCGGCTGCCCTCGCTGACCGCGATGCCCGCGGACTCCTGGCCGCGGTGCTGCAACGCGTACAGCCCGTAGTAGGTGAGTTTGGAAACTTCCTCGCCTGGCGCCCAGACGCCGAAGACGCCACAGGCGTCTTTGGGAGCGTGGTCTTGGGAGTCCAGGTCATGGCCGAGCCGGCCGTCGCCCTTCAGCACATGCCTCAGTCTAGGTTGGCGGCTTCCGTGCTCGCACACTCGGGTCGGGGTCAGCCTATGTGGACTGACCTGCCCGCATTGGAGCCGTCGCGGATGATCTCCCCGGTCAGGTTGCGGTTGTCCGCCGAGCCGAGGAAGACGATCAGCGCCGCCAGGTCGTCCGCCGTGGACAGCCTGCGACTGGGGGTCCTGGACGCGACCTCGTCGAACACGTGCTGCGGGATCGGGTGCCGGCCCCCGGTGATGGTGAGCCCGGCCACGGCCACGTTGACCAGGATGCCGTCCCTGCCCGCCTCCCACGCCAGGGCGCGGGCCATGCCGTGCAGCGCCATCTTCGCGGTGCCGTACGGGCCGGGGCCCGGCTGTCCTTCCTCGGCCGCCCCTGACGAGACCAGGACGATCCGGCCGAACTTCCCGCGCCGCATCTGCGGCAGCGCTGCCTGGATCAGCAGGGCGTTGCCGACCACGTTGGCGTGCAGGGCGGCGGACCACTCCGCGGCCGGCACGTCCTCGAACGCCATGCTGCCGGGCATGACGGTGCCCCAGCGGACGGCGTTGGCCACGAGCGCGTCCACCGGGCCGGCCGCGGAGACGGCCGGCGCGACGGTCGCGTGGTCCTCCAGATCCAGATGTACGGCCGCCGCCTCGCCGCCCTCCTCCTCGATCCGCTTGACGACCTCGGCGGCGCGGTCGGCGCCCGAGTTGTATGTGATCGTGACCCGCGCGCCGGCCCGAGCGTAGGCGAGTGCGGTGGCGGCGCCGATGCCGGACGAGCCGCCGGTGACCAGTGCGTGCATGAGAGCCCCTTTGGAATGGATTAGCCGACTAATTAGCCAGCTAACAAGAAAGGCGGTGTGGCCACAAGGAGTTTTCGCCCGTAGTGAAACGTCAGGGCATGGCGCGGCGGATCAGCTGCGCGAGCAGGTCACGCTCGCCCGGATCGAAACCGCGCAGGAGGTCCTCGTCCATCGTGGTCCAGATCTCCTCAACGGGCTCGCGCAGCGCCTTGCCCGCATCGGTGAGATGGACGCGGGACACCCTCGGCCGGTCGGGGTCGGGACCTCGGTAGACGAAGCCCGTACGCTCCAGGCGCTGGAGGGTCTTGGTGACGGTGGGGGGCTCGACGCCGAGCCGGGCGATGAGCTCGCCCTGGGTCAGGCCGTCCTCCTTCCACAGCTGGTTGAGGAGCATCTCCTGCCCCACGTGCAGGCCGAGCGGGGACAGCGCGGCGGCCATCCGGTTACGTTGCGTCTTCACGACCTTGATCAGCGCATACGACAGGGTCTCGTCCAGCATCCCCCCATCTTGCCCGCGGGCAGGACCTTTGGCGCATGGTGACCCAAGGATGAGCGGCCTCTTACCGTGTCGTGCGGTTTAGGCGTCGCCCTGCGCGAAAGGGTGAAGTATCCGGCATGTAGACCCGTCGGGAGACGCAGACGTGACCACACCTGGGGACCCGGACGAGGCCCGCCGCGGACAGGATCCGCACGAAGGCCGTCCGGAAGAGGACGCGCCCCGCCACGCTCCGCCGCAACACGAGCCCGAGTGGTGGCGCGAGGGCACGCTGGACGAAGAGGCGCGGGGGCCCGTGCTCAGGCCGTACGAGCCGGGGCCCACGGGCGGTGACCGGACTCCGGAGGAGTGGTCCGCCGGTGGGCCCGGCGCCGGGCCCACCGGCGGCGCGGCGCCGGACGTTCCCGAGCACACCGGCGGGCGTGCCGGCGGAAGTGGCGCCGCCGAGTCCATGGGCGCCAGCGGTGAGTTCCGGAGCGCGGAGTCCGAGGGCGTCGGTCGGCGGGGTGAGGGTGCCGGATCGCGAGGCGAGGGCGCCGGTCGGCAGGGTGAGGGCCCCGGGCCGCAGGGTGAGGGCGCCGGTGAGGAGGGCGAGGAGCCGATCGCTCCCGCGCCACCCATCGTGCCGCGCCCGGACGTGCCGCCCACACATGAGCCCAGACCGGTAGGCGAGCCTCGCCATCCCGACCTGCCTACCTCGCCGGAGGTGCCACAGCCGACAGGGAGCGACGCCGAGGAGACCCAGGTGTTCCCGATCCCTGGTGGCACGCCGCCGTACCCGGGCTGGACGTCCACCCCGTCAGAGGGGGAGGTGCCGGGCAGGCCCGCGCCGTCGCGCTACGAGCAGGGCGACCAGCCGAGCTTCGCACCGCCGGGAGGCGGCTCGCCCGGGAAACCGCCGTCGCATGAGGGCGGCACCCCGGCTCAGGAGGGCAGTCGAACCCCGGAAGCCCAGGGCGGCCCGGAAGGCCGGCAGGGCGAGGAAAGGCGGCAGGGCCCGGAAGGTTGGCAGGGCCAGGAGGGTTGGCAGGGCCAGGAGGGCTGGCAGGGCGAGGAAAAGCGGCGGGGCCAGGAGGGCCAGGGTCAGGAGGGCCGGGGCGGGCCGCCGTACCAGGGCGGGGGAACGCCGCGGGACGACGAGCCGACCGTGCCGGGCACGGTGCCCTCCAGCCCGTACGGTGGCCCGCCCGGCTACGGCCCCGGCCCCGCATCCCCGTACGGCATGCCGGGGGCCGGTTACCAGCAGGCCAAGCCGGGCAGCGGCCTGGCCACCGCCTCGCTCGTGCTGGGGGTGGCCAGCCCGTTCCTGGTGTTCGTGTGCTTCACGGGTGTGATCACGGCCATTCTGTCGATAGTCTTCGGCGGCGTGGCCCTCGCCAAACGCGCCGGTAAGGGCCGCGCCATCGCCGGCATCGTGCTGAGCGTCCTGTCGCTGATCCTGTTCGCGATCGTGGCCATCTGGTTGTGGAACGTGGCACAGGAGTGCGCCGGCCTTCCCGGTCAGCTCGCCGACCGTTGTTTCGAGAGCCAGTTTCCCTGGATGGGCAGCGGCCGTTAGAGGGGGGCCGTTAGAGCGGCAGGTGCGCTGACAGGTCCGCGCGTGCCCCGCTGGCGGAGACGGCGCCGCTGGCCAGGGCCTCGGCCCAGGTGAGGCGGCCGAGCGCGAGCTCGATCCACGTGCGGCCGTCCATCTCGACCACGTTGGGCGGGGTGCCGCGCGTGTGGCGGGGCCCGGCGATGGCCTGCACGGCCGCGTACGGTGGCACGCGGACCTCGACGGTCCTGCCGGGCGCGGCGGTCGCCAGCCGGTCGAGCAGGTGGCGCACCGCCTGCCTGGCCGCGTCGCGCTCGGGCTTCCGCCCGCGGTCGTAGGCGGCCAGCACGGCGGCCACGAGGGCGTCGGGCAGGGCGGACGCGGGCCCGTCGTAGGCGGGTTGGTCGAGGGCGACGAGCTGGCCGTCGAGGGCCGATCTCAGCTTTTCCTGGTCGAGCTTGCGTGGTGGCACGCCACCATTGTCTCCCGGGAAGCGTTCATCAAGACGGAGTTCTTCGTTCACCTGTGGTTTCGCCGGTGGCCGTAGCGTTCCCCGCCGTACGACCGCACTTCGATGGAGGACCTGTGTCGAACCCCAAAGCGGGAGGTCGGCTGCTTCCGCTGATCTCCACCCCGCACAATGGTGGCCGATCCGCGCTGACCTGTCAGTTCCGCTGCGGCAACGCGTGCGCGCATGACGTGGCCAACACCACCGGCAACGCCTATTTCGGCGACGTGGTGAAGGAGGCGCTGTCGCGGCGCGGCGTGCTGCGCGCTGGGGCGCTCGGCGCTCTCGTGGCGGGCGTTGGCGTGGCGGGGGCGGCGCCGGCGCTGGCCGAGGAGCCCAAACCGGTACCCAGTGGTGGAAAGGGCGGGCGGGGCGGCGATCTCCGTTTCACGCCGGTGCGGCCGAACAAGGACGACAAGCTGACCATCCCGGAGAACTACCGCTCCTCGGTGGTGGTGCGCTGGGGCGACCCGGTGCTGCCCGACGCGCCGGCCTTCGACTTCGACAACCAGAGCGCCGAGGCGCAGAGCAAGCAGTTCGGCTACAACTGCGACTACGTGACGATGTTCCCGATGGGCCGCGACCGGGCGCTGCTCTGGGTGAACCACGAGTACACCGACGAGACCCTGATGTTCCGCGACTACCCGGGCGGCGCGGAGGCCACCGAGGAGCAGATCAGGATCGGCCTGGCCGGGCACGGCGGTTCGGTCGTGGAGATCGACCGGGAGGGTCGCGCCGGCGAGTGGAAGCTGGTCACCAAGGGGCGTCGCCGCTACAACCGGCGCATCACCGCTGAGACCCCCATGAAGTTCTCCGGGCCGGCGGCGGGCAGCGACCTGCTCAAGACGGACGCCGATCCCAAGGGCCGCAAACCCATCGGCATGCTGAACAACTGCGCGGGCGGCACGACCCCGTGGGGCACGGTGCTGACCGCCGAGGAGAACTTCGACCAGTACTTCGTCAACGGCGACAAGGTGCCGGCGAAGCAGAAGCCGTACGTCGAGCGCTACACGATCGCGGAGGGCACGCCGGAGATCAGCCGCCGGTTCGACCGGGTCGACGAGCGTTTCGACCTGGCCAAGCACCCGCACGAGTGCAACAGGTTCGGGTGGATCGTGGAGATCGACCCGTTCGACCCCGACTCCACGCCGATCAAGCGCACCGCGCTCGGCCGGTTCAAGCACGAGGCGGCCAACACGACGCTGTCCCGCGACGGCCGCCTGGTCGTCTACATGGGTGACGACGCGCGCTTCGAGTACGTCTACAAGTTCGTCTCGAAGGACCGCTACCGGCAGGGGGCCGACCGGCACAACCGCGACCTGCTCGACGAGGGCACCCTGTACGTCGCCAAGTTCACCGGCGACAGCCCGGAGAAGGAGATCGACGGGTCCGGCAGGCTGCCCGAGGACGGCGAGTTCGACGGCTCGGGCGAGTGGATCCCGCTGGTCTCGGGCGACAAGTCGTACGTGAAGGGGATGAGCGCGGAGGAGGTGCTGGTCTACACGCGGGTGGCGGCCGACAAGGTGGGCGCGACCAAGATGGACCGTCCCGAGGACATGGAGCGCAACCCGGTCACCGGCGGCGTGTACGTCGCGCTGACCAACAACTCCGACCGCACGGCGGCCCAGGCGGACGAGGCCAACCCGCGCGCCTCGAACAAGCACGGCCACGTCCTGGAGATCATCGAGCGGCGCGACGACGCCGCGGCGAAGAGGTTCTCCTGGTCGGTGCCGCTGGTCTGCGGCGACCCCGGCGACGCCAACACCTATTTCGCCGGCTTCGACAAGAAGAAGGTCTCGCCGATCTCCTGCCCGGACAACGTGACGTTCGACCGCGACGGAAACCTGTGGATCTCCACGGACGGCAACGCGCTCGGCACCAACGACGGCCTGTTCGTGATGCCGGTGCGCGGCAAGGAGCGCGGCCATCTGCGCCAGTTCCTCACGGTTCCGGTCGGCGCCGAGACGTGCGGCCCGATGGTCACGACGGACCAGCGCAGCGTGTTCGTGGCGGTGCAGCATCCGGGCGAGATCGACGGTGCCAATCCCGACAATCCGGGCAGCCGCTGGCCCGACGGCGACCAGCCGCGTCCGTCGGTGGCGGTCGTCTGGCACAAGAAGGGCCTGAAGATCGGCTCTTGACCTTAAGTCAACTTGAGGATCTAGTGTCCATGCCATGAGCATGGAAATGACCGCGTGGCACCAGCTGTATTCGATGAACAACCGGCAGGAGCGTCGCTCTGTCTCCAGGGCGACGCTCCGGCGTATCGCCGCGTTCGCCCGCCCGCACCGGCGCAGGCTCGCGCTGTTCCTGCTGCTCAGCGTGGTGGTGGCGGGACTGGCGGTGGGTTCACCGCTGTTGGCGGGCCGGGTGATCGACGCGATCTTCAACGCCGAGCCCCTCAGCGTGGTGGTCGTGGTGGCGCTGATGATCGCGGGCCTGGCCGTCGCGGAGGCGGGGATCGGACTGCTCAACCGGTGGTTGTCCGCGGGGCTGGGGGAGAGCCTGATCCTCGACCTGCGCACGGCCGTCTTCGACCACGTGCAGCGTATGCCGATCGCGTTCTTCACCAGGACCCGCACGGGCGCGCTGGTCAGCCGGCTCAACAACGACGTCATCGGCGCGCAGCGGGCGTTCACCGACACCTTGTCCAGCGTGGCGGGCAACATCGTGACGCTCGCGCTGACGCTCGTCGCGATGGTCGCCATCTCCTGGCAGATCACGCTGCTCGCGCTGTTGCTCCTGCCCGTGTTCATCGTGCCCGCGCGGCGCATGGGCACCCGGATCGCCGGGCTGCGGCGCGAGGCGGCCGACCACAACGCCGCCATGGGCACCCAGATGACCGAGCGGTTCTCCGCGCCCGGCGCGACCCTGGTGAAGCTGTTCGGCCGCCCCGCGCACGAGTCGGCGGAGTTCGCCTCCCGGGCCCGCCGGGTGCGCGACATCGGCGTACGCACCGCCATGACGCAGACGGTCTTCGTGACCGCGCTGACGCTGGTGTCGGCGCTCGCCCTGGCCCTCGTGTACGGGCTCGGCGGCTTCTACGCGCTGCGTGCCCAGCTCGCCCCCGGCGCGGTGGTGTCGATGGCCATGCTGCTCACCCGCCTGTACGCCCCGCTGACCGCGCTGGCCAGCGCCCGCGTGGACGTCATGAGCGCGGTCGTCAGCTTCGAGCGCGTCTTCGAGGTGCTCGACCTCAAGCCGCTCATCCAGGAGAAGCCCGACGCCCGCGAGGTGCCCGATGGCCCCGTGTCGGTCGAGTTCGACGACGTGCGCTTCGCCTACCCGTCGGCGGACAAGGTCTCCCTCGCCTCGCTGGAGGAGGTCGCCACGCTGGACACGCGCGGCGGCGTCGAGGTGTTGCACGGTGTCTCGTTCCGGGCCGAGCCCGGTCAGATGGTGGCGCTGGTCGGCTCGTCCGGCGCGGGCAAGTCCACGATCGCGCAGCTCCTGCCCAGATTGTACGACGTCGACGCGGGCGCCGTACGGCTCGGCGGCGTCGACGTGCGCGACCTGACCGCCGACTCGATCCGCGACACGCTCGGCATGGTCACCCAGGACGGCCACCTGTTCCACGACACGATCAGGGCCAACCTGCTCCTGGCCAGGCCGGAGGCGAGCGAGGACGACCTGTGGGACGCGCTCACCAGGGCCCGGCTGGCCGCGCTGATCGAGTCGTTGCCCGACGGGCTCGACACGGTGGTGGGCGAGCGCGGTTACCGGCTGTCGGGCGGCGAGCGCCAGCGCCTGACGGTCGCCCGGCTGCTGCTGGCCAGGCCCAGGGTGGTGATCCTGGACGAGGCCACGGCGGCGCTCGACTCCACGTCGGAGGCGGCCGTTCAGGCGGCGCTCGGCGAGGCGCTCGAAGGCCGTACGGCCGTGGTGATCGCTCACCGGCTGTCCACGATCCGCGCCGCCGACGTCATCCTGGTGATCGAGGACGGGCGGGTGGTCGAGCGCGGCACGCACGCCGAGTTGCTGGAGGCCGCGGGCCGCTACGAGGAGCTGTACCGCACTCAGTTCGCGGAGCCCACGGTGGCCGAGGCGGTGGCCTGAGGCTCTGCGGGCTCTGCGGGCTCGTCGCCGGGGGCGGGCTTGCGCAGGGAGTGGAGCGCGACCGGGATGCCCGCCAGCATCGCGGCCGCGGCGACGACGAGGGTGAACTGGTAGCCCTCGAGGAAGGCGAGCAGCGGCGCCCGGTCGCTGGCGGCCTGCCTGGCGCTCAGGATCGCGCCCAGCACCGTGATGCCGAGCAGCCCGAACACCTCACGTGACACGTTGAGCATGCCCGAGGCCACGCCCGACCTGTCCTTGGGCATTCCGTTGAGCACCGCGGCCGTCAGGGGCACCAGCATGCCGCCGCCCAGGCCGTACAGCAGGAACCAGGGAAGGACGTCGGTGTAGCCGCCGCCGGCGCCGACGCGGGAGATCAGGAAGATCGCCACGCCCATGAGCGCCATCCCGAGCCCGACCGTGCGCCCGATGCCGAGCCGGGCGCTGATGCGCTGCGACGACATCGCGACCACGGCCATGACGAGCGCCATCGGCACGAACGCGGAGCCGGCCTCGGTGGGGGAGAAGCCCAGCACGTTCTGCAGCCACAGCGCGCTGAAGAAGTAGATGCCGAACACGCCGAACGACCAGATCCCGCTGGTGAGGAGCCCGCCGCTGAACACCCGCGAGCGGAACAACGCCATCGCCGCCATCGGCTCGGCGGTCCGCGACTCGGCCAGCAGGAACGCCGCGGCCGCCGCCGCTGACACGCCGAACGCGGCCAGGATCTGGGGCGAGGTCCAGCCGGCCGCCTCCCCTTCGATGAGCGCGTACGTCAGGGCGGACAGGGCGACGGCGGAGGTGGCCAGGCCGGGGAGGTCGAGGTTGCGCCGTACCCGTGTGAAGGCGGGCCTGACCGCCCAGAGCGCGAGGCCGAAGGCCGCCAGCCCGAGCGGGACGTTGATCAGATAGATCCAGCTCCAGTGCAGGTGCTCGCTGATGAAGCCGCCGGCGAACGGGCCGAGCGCCATGGAGAGCGCCCCCGCGGAGCTCCAGATGCCGACCGCCCGGCCGCGTTCGCCGGGGTCGGGGAAGACCTGGCCGATCAGTGCCAGCGCCGAGGGCGTGAGCAGCGCCGCGCCGACGCCCTGAACGGCTCGCGCGGCGATGAGCGCCGCGCCCGTGGTCGCCAGGCCGGCGGCGAGCGAGGACAGCGTGAAGATCGTCAGGCCGCCCAGGAACACCCGGCGGGCGCCGTACACGTCGGCGAGCCGGCCGCCGGCCAGCATGAGCCCCGCGAAGAGCAGGATGTAGGAGCTCACGATCCACTCCAGGCCGGAGATCGACAGCTCGAGCTCCCGCTGGATCGTCGGCAGGGCGACGTTCCCCACGTTGTTGTCGAGGTACGTCATGAACGTCCCCAGGGTCACCGCGCCAAGCGCCCACCATCGCACGACATTTCCTCCTATACGGCGTACTTGTACGCCGTATAGTCGAACGTGTACGTCGTATAGTTGTCAACCGTGATGGGAAAACTGACCGCGCGGGCGATCGCGGAGCGGGCCTTGGAGATCGGCGACGCCGAAGGGCTCGACGCCGTCACGATCCGGCGGCTGGCCTCGGACCTGGGTGTCACCCCGATGGCTCTCTACTGGCACTTCAAGAACAAAGAGCAACTGATCATCGGCATGGCCGACCACCTGATCGGCGGCTTCGCGCCCAAGCCGGCCGACCAGCGCCCCTGGCAGGAGCAACTGCGCGACCTGACCGAGGGCCTGATCAACACCCTGCGCACACACCCCTGCGCCAAGCACGTGATCGAGCAGATCGACGCCGTCGCGGTGCCGAACTTCCTGGCCGTCTGGGACCAGGCGCTCGGGCTGGCCCGCACGGCGGGGTTCAGCGTGGAGGAGAGCTGCCTGATCACGAAATATCTGCTGCAGAGCGCCATCGCCATCGCCGACGCCCCGGTCCACGACCAGGCATTCCTGTCGGGCGAGGATCTCGCGCAGCAGGTCAGATTCAAGCGGCTCGGCCTGCAGTCGCTGCCCGGCGAGAGCTACCCGCACCTGGTGGAGATGGCCGGCCCGCTGGTCGAGCCGAAAGACCCGCACCTGTATGACACGTTCGGCGTCGACCTGGTGCTCAGCGGCATAGAAGCGCTGGCGGCCCGGCGTTAGAGTCATGATTCATGGCCTTCGAGCTGATCTGTGAGATCGAACCACCGACCAAGCCCGATCTGAAGCACGTCAGGCACCAGATCGGCACCATGAGCAAGGTCGCCCACGCCTTCCTCATCCCCGACAACCACATCGGCCGCGCGACCGTGTCGAGCGTCGCGGTGGCGCACGAGGTCGAGGCGATGGGCGGGCGCGGCATCGCCTGCCTCAACTCGCGCGACCGCAACCTGCTCGGTTTCCGCCGCGACCTGCTGACGGCGGCCGCGTACGGCGTCGAGCAGTTCCTGTTCGTCTATGGCGACAAGCCGGCGAGCGGCAACCGTACGAGCGATCTCACGGTGCGCTCGATGATCGCGGAGGCCAGGGAGTTCTCGCCCGCCTCCCGCCTGGGCGCCGCGGCGGGGCTGCGCCCGCTGCCGGCCTGGAAACGCGCGGCCGACTTCCTCTTCCTCCAGGTCTCCTTCTCGGTGGAGGCCCAGCTGCGCTGGCGCGAGGCACACCCGCTGGACGTGCCGGTCTACGCGGGCGTCATGGTGCTGGCCAGCGCCAACCACGCGCGCGGCCTGGCCGCCGCGATCCCCGACATCGCGCTGCCCGACGCCCTGGTGGAGCGGGTGGCCGCCGACCGCCAGGCGGGCGTGGAGGCGGCCTGCGAGCAGGTGCTCGCCCTGCGCGACTCCGGCGCCTTCGACGGCGTGCACCTCATCCCCGTCTCCCGCTACCGCGACGTGGAACGGCTGCTCGCCTCCTCCCTCAGATGAGCCCGAGCTCCAGCAGGGGGCACGATCGCGTTCGGTGCTCTGATGCGCTCGACGGCGACACGGGGTCGTTCCGTTCAGTGATATGTCAGCGGGTCTGAGGGCGGGCCAGGGCGGCGAGCAGGGCGCCGGCCAGGGCCACGGCGAAGAGCACCGCGTACGCCCGATAGAAGCCGTCCATGAGCTGCCCCACCGCCACCGGCGACAGCGCGGACAACGTTCCCGCGTACACCTGGGCCCTGAGCGCGGGCCCCACCGAACTGGTCAGCACGCTGAGCGACAGGCCGACGCTGATCACGACGCCGATGTTCATGATCATGACGCGGAATCCGTTGACCACCCCGAGACTCCCGGCCGGCAACGCCCGCATCACCTGCGTGGTGTTGCCGGTCAGGAACGTTCCGCTGCCGCAGCCCGCCAGGAACAACCCGATCCCGATCACCCAGTACGGCGTCGCAGGATCGGCCGTCAGCATCAGCGTGCCGAGCCCGGCCGCGCTCAGCGTGGCGCCGCCGATCGACAGCGCGTACGGCGACACCCGCCGCCCCAGCAGGCCCGTGATGGGGGAGGCCAGCCCGATCCCCACGGGTAAGGGAAGCACGCTCAGCCCCGCCGCGAACGCGTCCACACCCCTGGCCGCCTGGAAGTACAGCGCCACCACGAGGATCAGCGCGGAGCGGGCCAGCGCGTTGCAGAACGAGGCCAGGTTCGCGTACGCCAGCAGCCTCCCCGCGAACAACCGCAGATCCAGCACCGGGTTCGCGGAGCGCCGCTCGGCCAGCACGATCAGCGGCACCAGCACCACGAAGATCGCTGCCCCTGCCGCCACGACGGGGCTCGACAGCCCGCCGGAGCCGGCTTCCGACAACGCCAGCAGCACCGCCGACAACGCCGCGAACAGCAGCACGTTGCCCAGCGCGTCCACCGGCTCCTTCGGCCTTCTGGGCATCTTGCGTAAGATCGCCGCCCCCACGGCCAGCGCGAGCAGCCCGGCGGGCACGTTCACCCAGAAGATCCACTGCCAGCCCGCCGTCTCCGCGATCAGGCCGCCGAGCGTGGGCCCGGTCAGTTGCGCCACCGACAAGGTGCCGATGTAGACGCCCATGCCCTGGCTGAGCCGCTCTGGCGGGAACGCGTCCGTGATGATCACTGTGCCGTTCGCGAGGATCATCGCCGCTCCCACGGCCTGGAACACCCGCATCCCGATCAGGAACCACACGTCCGGCGACAGCCCGGCCAGCAGCGAGGCCAGGGTGAACAGCGCGAACCCCGTCAGGTAGACCTCGCGCCTGCCCAGCAGGTCGGCCACCCGGCCGAAGAACACCAGGCTCGCGGTGTTGACCAGCAGGAACACCAGCAGGATCCACCCGGACTCCAGCGGGCCCGCGTGGAAGTGCCGCACCACCGCGGGCAGCGCGACGTTGAGCGTGCTGCCCGCGACGCCGATGAGGACGAGCCCCAGGCTGGTGACCGCGCAGACGCGCCAGGCGTAGCGCAGGCGGCTGCCGTCTTGGGGGGTGACCGCGACCATGCCCCAACTATGACGTACGACGTACGGCTGACCTGCCGCCGGGGCTAGCGGGCACGTTTGCGCAGCCCCTCGACGTCGTGAATGATGACGCGCCGCCGGCCTGTCTCGATCAGGCCCCGGTCGCGCAGCGTGCGCAGCGCCTTGCTGACGGCCTCGCGGGAGGAGCCCGTCCACCCCGCCAACTCGTCCTGCGACAGCGGCAGCGCCACGCGTACGCCGCTGGTGGTCTGCTCGCCGTAGCGTTCGGCCAGCTCCAGCAGCCGCGTCGCCACCCTGCCCGTGGTGTCGAACGCGCCGTACTCGATGCGCTTCCTGTCGGAGTCGCGCAGACGCTCGCTGACGAGCTTCATGAGCAGCACCGCGACGCGCCCGTGGGACTCGAGGAAGGAGACGAAGTCGCGGACGACGACGCCGGTGACCGGCTCCAGCGTGGTGACCGTGGCCGAGCGCGGCGACCCGTCGATGGCCGACTGCTCGCCGATCAGCCCGCCGGGGCCACGCACGGCGAGCACCACCTCGTTGCCGCCGCTCGTGTGCGAGGAGACCTTCACCCGGCCATCCAGCAGCACGAGCACCCAGTCGGACGTGTCGCCCTCGGTGATGACGGTCGTGCCGCGGTCCCAGCGGCGCAGCCGGCCTGCCGAGCGCAGCGCCGCCACCTCCTCGTCGGTGAGCAGGGACAGGAACTCGCCGGGCCCTGCTTTCATCGTGGCTTTCCTTCGTGGATACCCCGGCTTCAGCCGGGGAGGAAACGGAGCTCCTGTGGAGCGGGGCAGGGACAGGCGATTGGCCGTCAGGGCGGATCGCCGTCCATCAGCGTCCGTCCAGCACGTTCTGCTAACACGGGAGCTGGTAAATGTGAGCATGACGCAGCAGGTTAAGCGGGCGTTCAAGTACCGCTTCTACCCCACCGACGAGCAGGCGGCAGAGCTGTCGCGCACGTTCGGCTGCGTCCGTCTGGTGTACAACAAGGCGCTGCAGGAGCGCACCCGCGCGTGGTATGGCGAGCAGCGCCGCGCCTCCTACGTGCAAGCGTCGGCCGCGTTGACGGAATGGAAGAAGACCGAGGAACTGGCGTTCCTGGCCGAGGTGTCCAGCGTTCCGCTTCAGCAGGCTCTGCGCCATCTGCAGACCGCGTTCGGCAACTTCTTCGCCAAGCGGGCCCGCTACCCGCGCTTCAAGTCGAAGAAGAAGTCCCGCGCCTGCGCCGAGTACACCCGTTCCGGTTTCACCTGGCGCGACGGAAGGCTTGTCCTGGCGAAGATGACCGAGCCGCTGGATATCCGCTGGTCGCGTCCGCTGCCCGAAGGTGTCGTGCCGACCACGGTGACCGTGTCCCGCGACAGCGCGGGGCGCTGGTTCGTGTCCATGTCGTGCGAGGACCACATGGTTGCGGCCCCAGCCACCACGAACGCCGTCGGCATCGATGCGGGCATCACCTCGCTGGTGACCCTGTCGACCGGCGAGGGGGTGACCAACCCCCAGCACGAGCGCCGTGACCGCGCCAAGCTGGCCAGGGCGCAGCGGGAGCTGCCGCGTTAGGCCGAGGGCTCGAACAACCGGGACAAGGCCCGGCGGAAGGTGGCCCGCGTGCATGCGCGGATCACCGACCGGCGCCGCGACTTCCCGCACAAGCTGTCGACCCGGCTCGTCCGTGGGAACCCCACGGTCGTCGTCGAGGACCTCACCGTCCGCACCATGGTCAAGAGCCGCACGCTCGCCCGCGCCGTCTCGGATGCGTCGTGGCGTGAGCTGCGGATGATGCCGGAGTACAAGTGCGCCTGGTGCGGGCGCGAACTGGTCACGGTCGACCGCTGGGTCCCCTCCGGCAAGCTGTGCGGGGCGTGCGGCGCCATCGCGGCGAAGCTGCCGAACGTCCGTGAATGGACGTGCGACTGCGGCACCGTGCATGACCGCGATGTGAACGCGGCCCGCAACATCCTGGCGGCCGGGCTGGCCGTGTCTGCCTGTGGAGCTGGTGTAAGACCTCAACGGGAGTCCTCCCGGACGGGGCGGCCGGCGACGAAGCAGGAACCCCTACAGCGCGAGCCGTAGGAATCCCCCTCAATCACGAGGGGGAGGAAGTCAAGGCCCGATTATGTCGGTACGGGGACCCGCCCCTCTACGGCAGATCGGTGAGAACGTACGCCGCGACGAGCTCCTCCTTGCCCTTGAGGTTGAGCCGCCCCAGGGGCCGCACCGTCGCGTCGCGGCCCAGTTGCTTGAGCGTCGTCTCGCCGATGACGACCGTGCCGGGCTCGGCGATCCCCTGGAGCCTGGCGGCCACGTTCACGCAGTCGCCCATGGCGTTGAAGCCGCGCAGCTCGGGGCTGCCGATGTTGCCGACCAGGGCAGGGCCGGTGTTGACGCCCACCCGGAAGGTCGGCCACTCGACGTCGTCGACCCGCTTCCACGCCATCTCCTCGGCCACCTCGGCGGCGGCGCGCTGCATGTCGAGCGCGGCCCGGCAGGCTGCCCTGGCATGATCGGCCTGCAGGGCGGGCGCGTTGAACAGGGCGAGCAGCGCGTCGCCGACGAACTGCACGATGGTGCCGCCGTTGTTGAGGATGCAGGGGACGGCCGCCGTGTGGTAGCGGTTGAGCATCTCGACGATCTCGCCGGGCGTCACCTTCTCGGAGAACGTCGTGAAGCCCTTGAGGTCGGCGAAGAGCGCGCTCAGCTCCTTCAGCTCGCCGCCGAGCGCCGCCTGACCGGGGTCGGCGAGCAGGGCGTGGGCCACGTCGGGCGACATGTACTGGTGGAACAGGGTGTGCAGCTCCCGGTAGAGGCGGGCGTTCTCCAGGGAGATGGACAACTGTCCCGCCAGCGTGGCGGCCAGCGCCTCGTCCTGGTTGGTGCGGCCGATCGGCACCTCCAGCACGCCGGCGAGTCTGCCCTTGACGGTCAGGGGGAAGGCGAGCAGGTGGTCGCGCCGGATCGGGGTGTCGCCGTCGAACCGGTAGTCGCGCGAGCCGATCCGGGTGGCGCCGTCGGCGACCAGGCCGATCTTGACGTCGCCGTACGCCTGCCGCACCCGCTCCAGCGACGAGGCCAGCAGCTCCTGTTCGGGCAGGCCGACCCGGGTCTGGGCGCTCACCGACACGAGGGCGGCCAGCCGCTCCGACAGCCGGCGCTCGTTGGCCAGCGCCTCGCCGGCCCGGTCGAGCACCGCCGCCTGGCCCTCGTTGAGCCGGAACTTGCCCGACAGCCGGGTCGCGGCCAGCGGCTCGCCGCGGCGTACGTGCTCGACCAGCTCTTCGAGCGCCTTGTCGTAGTCCTGCTGGATGCGGCGGACGGTCGCGGCCAGCGCCACCGAGTCGAACAGCCCTGCGCTCGACCCCTCTCGCCGGAACTGCAGGTAGGCGCTGTAGGCCACGAACACGAAGGCGAAGGTGAGCAGCAGGTGCCACTCCCACCAGGACAAATGCCAGTTGAGCTGCGACATCCCGGCGATCATGCTCTCCGTCAGCAGCGCGTACGCCGTGATCAGGCTGATCAGCATCGCCGAGGGGCGCCGCCGATGCAGCCGGAACATCAGCACGCTCGCCGCGCCGTAGAGCAGCAGGCCGGGGATGGACGCCCAGACCAGCCAGTCGATCGGCGTGACCATCGGCGGCTCGGTGAGCGGCGTCAGCCCGGGGACCAGCGACGTGACGCCCCACAACACCATGATGCCGACGAGCCCGCCGCGGATGAAGTGCTGGGCGCCGAGCACGGACTTGGCCGCCGCCTCGCCCAGCGGCAGCGCCGAGCCGAACGCGAACACCGCCGCGATCGACAAGCCCACCTGCTGGCCCACGTCGAACCCGAGCGAGCCGGTCGGCAGGATGATCTTCGGGGTGGCCAGGCCGTGCAGGAAGAAGAAGCCCGCGCTGCTCAGGAAGACCATGGAGACGAGGAACAACCGGGCGTCGTTGCGGCGCCGTGACGCCTCGCTGACCATGACGCCGAGCACGACGTTGACCCCGGCCACCAGGATGATCATCCAGAAGTGGCTAGCGTTGTGCTGCCAGGAGACGTTGATGTGCGGCTGGCTCAGCAGCAACCAGAGGCCGAGCAACGGCAGGACGAGGTGGAGGCCCCACACCACACCCCGCACGGGCTGGGTCGCGGGAGGCAGGTAAGAGGTCGGACCGGGGGTGGGCACAGACCGATTATGCACGCGAGATCCCCGCCGCCACTGCGTCGTTCTACCCACTGGGAGGGCCGGCCGGAAAACCGGCCGGCCCTCCGGCGGATCGTCAGCCGAACAGTGCGGGGAGCGCCGCCTCGTGCGTCTCCCGCAGCTGGGCCACGGGGATCTCGAACACGCCCTCGACGACCAGCGTGTCGCCGCCCGTCATGCCGAGCCCGTAGCAGGGCACCTCGTGGCGCCCGCACAACGACGCGAATTCGTCGTAGGCTTCCGGCCGCACGGCGACGAGCGCCCGCGAGGCCGACTCGCTGAACAGGTCGGTGAACGGCTCGCCGCTCAGCGCCACGGAGGCGCCGACGCCCCGCGCCAGGCAGGACTCGGCCAGCGCCACGGCCAGCCCGCCGTCGGACAGGTCGTGTGAGCCGGCCAGCAGCCCCCTGCGGGCGCCCTCGACCAGCACCGTGGCCAGCGCCCGCTCCGCCTCCAGGACGGCCTGCGGCGGCAGCCCGCCCAGGTGGCGGTGGGCGACGTGGGCCCACTCGGAGCCGCCGAACTCCTCGCGCGTGTCGCCGAGCAGGACGACCCGCAGCCCTTCCGCGGTGAACCCGGTCGGCACCCGCCTGGCGACGTCGTCGATGACGCCGAGCACGCCCACGACCGGCGTGGGATGGATGGCCGTCGAGCCCGTCTGGTTGTAGAAGGAGACGTTGCCGCCGGTCACCGGCACGCCGAGCGCCCGGCACGCGTCGGCCAGGCCGCGCGTGGCCTCGGCGAACTGCCACATGACCTCCGGGTCCTCGGGGGAGCCGAAGTTGAGGCAGTTGGTGACGGCGAGCGGCTGGGCGCCGGTCACGGCGACGTTCCTGTAGGCCTCCGCGAGCGCGAGCTGCGCCCCCGCGTAGGGGTCGAGCTTGGCGTAACGCCCGTTGCCGTCGGTGGCCAGCGCGATGCCGCGGGTCGTGGGCGCGTGTTCGGCGCCCGCCATGGTCTCGGCGATCCGCACCATGCCCGCGTCGGCCGGCTGGGCCAGCACGGTGTTGGAGCGGACGTAGCGGTCGTACTGGGAGGTCACCCACTCCCTGGAGGCCAGGTTGGGCGAGCCGAGCAGCTTGAGCAGCGTCTCGCGAAGGTCGGAGGGCCGCTCCAGCCGGTCGGGGGTGTCGGTGTTGAGCGCGGCCTGGCCGGCCGGCTCGTGGTAGGGGCGTTCGTAGACGGGGCCGTCGTCGGCGGCGGTGCCCGGCGGGATGTCGACGATGATCTCGCCCTCCCACGTCATGACCAGGCGGCCGGTGTCGGTGACCTCGCCGATGACGGTGGCAGGGACGTCCCACTTCTCGCAGATCGCCATGAACGCCGGGATGTCGCGCGGCTCGACCACGGCCATCATGCGCTCCTGCGACTCGCTCATCAGGATCTCCTCGGGCCTGAGCGAGGGGTCGCGGAGCGGGACGCGGGTGAGGTCGACGTGCATGCCGCCGGTGCCCTTGGCGGCCAGCTCGGTCGTGGCGCACGAGACGCCGGCCGCGCCGAGGTCCTGGATGCCGACGACGACGTCGGCGGCGTAGAGCTCCAGGCAGCACTCGATGAGCAGCTTCTCCATGAACGGGTCGCCCACCTGGACGGCGGGTCGCTTGGCGTGCGACTCGTCCTCGAAGGTCGCCGACGCCAGCACCGAGGCGCCGCCGATGCCGTCGGGGCCCGTGGACGCGCCGAACAGCACGACCTTGTTGCCGGGCCCTGGCGCGGTGGCCAGCTTGATTTGGTCTTTGCGCAGCAGGCCCACGCACAGGGCGTTGACCAGCGGGTTGCCGATGTAGCAGGGGTCGAAGACGACCTCGCCGCCGATGTTGGGCAGGCCCAGGCAGTTGCCGTAGTGACCGATGCCCTCGACCACGCCGGGCAGGACCCGGCGCGTGTCCACGGCGTCGGCGCCGCCGAAGCGCAGCGCATCCATGACGGCGATCGGCCGCGCGCCCATCGACATGATGTCGCGCACGATGCCGCCGACGCCGGTGGCCGCGCCCTGGTGCGGCTCGACGTAGGACGGGTGGTTGTGCGACTCGATCTTGAACGTGGCCGCCCAGCCGTCGCCGATGTCGACCACGCCGGCGTTCTCGCCCATGCCCACGAGCAGCGCCTCGGACTTGGGCGCCTTGGTGGCGAACTGCTTGAGGTGCACCTTGGACGACTTGTAGGAGCAGTGCTCGGACCACATGACGCTGTAGATGGCCAGCTCGGAGCCGGTGGGACGGCGGCCGAGAATCTCCTTGACCCGGGCGTACTCGTCCGGCTTCATCCCCAGCTCGGCGAAGGGCATCGGCTCGTCGGGGGTCTTGGCGGCCTTGCGCACGCTGTCGATCATTCGCCCTCCCGCTCCGGTCCGGCTGCGTTCACAAGCCGCTCGTTCCACCCGCTCATGCGTCCACCAGGTTCTTGAGGATGGAGGTGAAGAAACCGAGGCCGTCGGTGCCCGGCGCGCCGACCAGCTCCTCGACGGCGTGCTCGGGGTGCGGCATGAGCCCGACCACGTTACCCGCCTCGTTGCGGATGCCCGCGATGTCGTTGAGCGAGCCGTTGGGGTTGCCGCCGGCGTAGCGCACGACCACGTGGCCGCCGGCTTCGAGCGCGGCCAGCGTCTCGCCGGAGGCGACGTAGCGGCCCTCGCCGTGCTTGACCGGCAGCACGATCTCCTGGCCCTGCTCGAACGCGTTGGTCCACGCCGTCGCGGTCTGCTCGATGCGGACCCGCTGATCACGGCAGACGTAGTGAAGCGACACGTTGCGGGTCAGCGCGCCGGGCAGCAGGTGCGCCTCGCACAGGATCTGGAACCCGTTGCACGTGCCGATCACCGGCAGGCCCGCCCCCGCGGCCGGGACGAGCTCCGCCATGATCGGCGCGAACCGCGAGATGGCGCCGCAGCGCAGGTAGTCGCCGTAGGAGAAGCCGCCGGGCAGGAACACGGCGTCGACCCCCTTCAGGTCGTGGTCGGCGTGCCACAGCGGAACCGCCTGCGCGCCCACGAGGTGCACGGCTCTGGCGGCGTCCTGGTCGTCGAGAGTTCCTGGAAACGTGACTACGCCCACACGGGCAGCGCTCATGACAGTCGTCCCCTCCGAGGAATGCGCGCGCACGCGCCACCGTCTCTTCGGGGCGGACGGCGGTCTGCGGCGGTGTAACCCAGGTTATCGGGTGCTCGCGCATGGTCCGCATCGGCTGGCGCGCGATGCGCGGGCGCAGGTCAGACGGCTGCGAGCGCGCGGGGACGGGCCTGCGGCTCGTCGTCCCATGCGAGCGTCTTGCGCAGGTGGACCGTGGTGCCTCGGCCGGGCTCGGTGCCGAAGGAGATCTCGTCGACGACGGAGCGCATGATCAGCAGGCCGCGGCCGTTCTCGGTGTCGGGCGGGGGAAAGTGCGCGGGCATCGACGGCACGCCCGCGCCGCTGTCGGCGACGCGTACGTCGCAGTGGCCGTAGCCGATCGACGCGGTCACCTCGTAGCGGTTGGCGGGTCCTCCGTGCCGCACCGCGTTGGAGCACGCCTCGGAGACGGCGAGCAGCATGTCGGCGATGCAGGTCTCACTCACGTTGAGTGAGCGCAGGGCATCGCCTAGCACTCGCCTGACCATCGGTATGCCGATCGCATCCCGAGGCAGCGCCAACGAGAACTCAATATCCACCGGACTCCTCCGGGCGCCAGAATGTCACCTGGAGTAGGTTTCCCTGTGAAATCGGGGCTAACCGCAAAATCACGTTGTTGTTATTTACTGTTGGCTTGCCCGTGGCATTGTGGCACGTCAGAACCCCGCTTTAACCGACCAGGGGTAAATCAGGGGATCAAATGTGCGTTCTACTCCTCAACCCGGACGGTGTAGTCCTCGATCACCGTGTTGGCCAGAAGGGTCTCGGCCATCTTGCGCACCTCGGCCAGCGCCGTGTCGTCGGCCGGGCCCTCGAGCTCCAGCTCGAAACGTTTGCCCTGACGCACGGCCGCGACGCCGGAGAAGCCGAGCCTGGGCAGCGCTCTGGCGATCGCCTGGCCCTGCGGATCGAGGATCTCGGGCTTCAACATGACGTCCACGATGACGCGGGCCACTGCGTTCCTCCTGGGAGCGGTGGGTGGATGGGAAGCACAGCCTACCGGCGCGTGTGGCAGCCGACACAACGGGAACGGGGAGGACATGGGGCTTGCGCGCAGGGCTGTGACGTCTGCCACCATGGCCCCAAAGCGTACGAACCATCACCATATGGTTCTTCGCCAAGGAGGCCGGCCTGAGGTGGCAACCCCACCGACACCCGGCCCTGACGCACAGGAGTGGCCATGACCGAGCTTGTCGAGGTCGTCCGTGAGCACGACACATGTGCCGCGAGACCGGCGAAGGAGGTCTCGTGACAACCGAAGCCTCACGTGGTGCCGAGGCACCGCCGGAGCTCGTCCAGTTGCTCACCCCCGAAGGAGAGCGGGTCGAGCACCCCGACTACGACATCGACCTGACCCCCGAGGAGGTCCGGTCGCTCTACCGCGACCTGGTGCTCGTCCGCCGCATCGACCTGGAGGCCGTGGCGCTGCAACGCCAGGGCGAGCTGGGCATCTGGGCCTCGCTGCTGGGCCAGGAGGCGGCCCAGATAGGCTCGGGCCGCGCGCTGACCGACGTGGACATGGCGTTCCCCACCTACCGGGAGCACGGTGTGGCGTGGTGCCGCGACGTCGACCCGGTGAAGCTGCTCGGCCTGTTCAGAGGCGTCAACCACGGCGGGTGGGACCCCAAGGAGCACAACTTCCACCTGTACACGATCGTGATCGGCAGCCAGACGCTGCACGCCGTCGGATACGCGATGGGCATCCAGCGCGACGACGCCAGCGCCGCCACCATCGCCTACTTCGGCGACGGCGCCACCTCGCAGGGCGACGTGAACGAGTCGTTCATCTGGGCCAGCGTGTTCAACGCGCCGATCGTGTTCTTCTGCCAGAACAACCAGTGGGCCATCTCCGAGCCGCTGGAGAAGCAGAGCCGCATCCCCCTCTACCGCCGCGCCTCGGGCTTCGGCTTCCCCGGCATCAGGGTCGACGGCAACGACGTGTTCGCCTGCCTCGCGGTAACCAGGAAGGCGCTCGAAGCCGCCCGTACGGGGCAGGGTCCGACGCTCATCGAGGCGTTCACGTACCGCATGGGCGCCCACACCACCACCGACGACCCCACGCGCTACCGCGTGGCCAGCGAGCTGGAGGCGTGGAAGCTCAAGGACCCGATCGAGCGGCTCAAGGCCTACCTGTTCAAGAGCGAGCACGCCGACCAGGCGTTCTTCGACGGCGTCGACGGCGAGGCCGCCCAGCTCGGCGCCGATCTGCGCAGGCGCTGCCTGGCCATGCCCGATCCGGAGCCGCTCGCCATCTTCGACCACGTCTACAGCGAGTCCCACGCCCTGATGGACCAGGAGCGCGCCCAGTTCGCCGCGTACCTGGAGGGGTTCGCCAAATGACGATCATGAGCCTTTCCAAGGCGCTCAACGAAGGCATGCGCAAGGCCATGGAGGACGACCCCAAGGTCCTCATCATGGGCGAGGACGTCGGCAAGCTGGGCGGCGTCTTCCGCGTCACCGACGGCCTGCAGAAGGACTTCGGCGAAGATCGCGTCATCGACACGCCGCTGGCCGAGTCGGGCATCATCGGCACCGCGATCGGGCTGGCGCTGCGCGGCTACCGGCCGGTGTGCGAGATCCAGTTCGACGGGTTCGTCTTCCCCGCGGCCGACCAGATCATCACGCAGCTGGCCAAGATGCCGATGCGCTCGCTGGGCGCGATCAAGCTGCCGGTGGTCGTACGCATCCCCTGCGGTGGCGGCATCGGGGCGGTCGAGCATCACAGCGAGTCGCCGGAGGCGTACTTCACCCACACGGCCGGCCTGCGCGTCGTGGCCTGTTCCAACCCGGCCGACGCGTACACCATGATCCAGCAGGCCATCCGCAGCGACGATCCGGTGATCTTCTTCGAGCCCAAGCGCCGCTACTGGGAGAAGGCCGACATCGACACCGCCTCCACCGAATGGTGGCCGCCGCTGCACGCGGCCAAGGTGGTGCGGCCGGGCACTGACGCCACGCTGCTGGCCTACGGGCCCATGGTCAAGACGTGCCTGGAGGCCGCCACGGCGGCCGAGGACGACGGGCGCTCGCTGGAGGTGATCGACCTGCGCTCGCTCAACCCGCTGGACGAGCCGCTGGTCCTGGAGTCCGCCCGCAGGACGGGCCGGGTCGTGGTGGTGCACGAGGCCCCCGTCAACAACGGGTTCGGCGCCGAGCTCGCCGCCAGGATCACCGAGCAGTGCTTCTACCATCTGGAGTCGCCCGTCCTGCGGGCCGGCGGCTTCTCCACCCCCTACCCGCCGTCGAAGCTGGAGGAGCACTACCTGCCCGATCTGGATCGGGTGCTCGACGCCGTCGACCGGACCTTCGGGTACTGAGGGGATTTGTCCATGCGACGCGAGTTCAAGCTCCCTGACGTCGGGGAGGGCCTGACGGAGGCGGAGATCGTCCGCTGGCACGTCAAGTCGGGCGACGACGTCAAGGTCAACCAGATCGTCGTCGAGATCGAGACGGCGAAGTCGATCGTCGAGCTGCCGATCCCGTGGGACGGCGTGGTGGCCGGCCTGATGGCCGACGAGGGCACGACGGTCGAGGTGGGCGCCCCGATCATCGCCGTGGACACAGCCGTGGACACAGCCGTGGACACAGCCGTGGACACAGCCGTGGACACAGCGGGGGACGCTGACGGGCCGGGCGGCCGGGCCGCCGCCCTGGCCGACGACATGGTGCCGGAGCCGCCAGCGGAGGGCGCCGTCGAGCCCGGCGCGCACGGCAGCCCGGCGCCCAAGGAGGAACGCCAGGCGGTCCTGGTGGGCTACGGCGTCAAGACGGGCGCCACCAAACGACGTCCACGCAAGCAACCGTCGGCCACGGCCGCCCCGGTGGCCAACCCGGACCGCGTGGGGGTGGACGGCCCGCCCGCACCGGCCGCCGCCGCACCCGCCGCACAGGCGCCACCCGCGGGGCCGCGGGTCCTGGCCAAGCCACCCGTACGCAAGCTGGCCAAAGACCTGGGCGTGGACCTGGCGAACGTCACGGGCACGGGCCCCGCGGGTTCGATCACCCGCGAGGACGTGCACGCGGCCACCCAGGCCGCGCCCGTGGCGGCCCCCCAGCCGCGGCGCGAGCGTGAGGAGCGCGTCCCGATCAAGGGCGTGCGCAAGGTGACCGCCCAGGCGATGGTCGCCAGCGCCTTCACCGCCCCGCACGTCACCGAGTTCCTCCAGGTGGACGTGACGAGGACGATGGAGGCCGTCCGGCGCCTGCGTGACCTCCCCGAGTTCGCGGAGGTCAAGGTCTCCCCGCTCCTCCTGGTGGCCAAGGCCGTGCTCACCGCGGCCGGTCGGCACCCGGCGATCAACTCCTCCTGGGACGAGGCGGCGCAGGAGATCGTGGTCAAGCACTACGTGAACCTGGGCATTGCCGCCGCGACCCCGCGCGGCCTGGTGGTGCCCAACATCAAGGACGCCGAGGCGCTGCCCCTGCCCGAGCTCGCCGCGCGGCTGGGCCGGCTCACGGAGACGGCCAGAGCGGGCCGTACGCAACCGGCCGAGATGGCGGGCGGCACCATCACGATCACCAACGTCGGCGTGTTCGGCGTCGACGCCGGCACCCCGATCCTGAACCCCGGCGAGGCCGCCATCCTCGCTTTCGGCAGGGTCAGGGAGATGCCGTGGGTGGTCGACGGCGAGCTGGCGGTGCGCAAGGTGACGACGCTGGCGCTCTCGTTCGACCACCGGATCGTGGACGGCGAGCTGGGCTCGCTGTTCCTGCGTGACGTGGGAGCCATGCTGGAGGACCCGCTCCGCATGCTGGCCTGGAGCTGACCCGGGTACGGCGACCGCCGGGAGGACCCCTCTCCCGGCGATCGCCGTGGCGGGGACGCCCGCACCCGACCACATCAGAGGCGCCGGCGTCCCGATGAAATACATTGGCTCCATGATTCGCCACATTGTGCTGTTCACCTGGAAAGACGACGCCACCGACGAGCAGCGGGCCGCCGTGACGGCCGAGCTGGGCGAACTGCCCGGCGTCATCCCGCAACTGCGCGCCTTCACCGTCGGCGGCGACGCGGGCATCAACCAGGGCAACCACGACTACGCGGTGGTGGCCGACTTCGACAACGTCGACGACTACCTGATCTATCGCGACCATCCCCGGCACCAGGCGGTGATCGCCGAGCACATCAGGCCGATCCTCGCGAGCCGCGCCGCCGTGCAGCTGAAGCTCTAGATCTCAGGAGGGTTGTTCTCCCGGTGCATCAGCCGGTGGTCGGACGTCTGGCCCCGCCGAGGGGCCAGCACGATGCTCAGGACCACCCCCACCCCGCCGACGATCATGAAGATGATGCCGATGATGTCCATGTGGACGCTCTGTCCGAACACATCGGGCTCGATGGCGAACTTCAGGATGGCGCCGAGCGTGAGGAAGAAGATGCTGACCCCGACACCCATGACGACCTCCAGGGGAAAAAGCGTGTACAGCACCGGTCATACCCGAGTAAACGCGATCACACCCGCGACTTCTCAGGCCAGACAGGACAGGGGCCGGCCGCCGTTGTAGGTGATCATGTCGAGGATGGCGGTGGCCAGGTCGATCGGGGCGCCGAGCGGCTGCCCGTCGAGCTCGGCGTAGGCGCGGTGCAGGTTGCCCACGATGCGCTCGGCGTCCAGCAGCCCGGCCCACTCGCCCAGATCGGTCTCCCTGGCCGCGTCGAGTGGCGACAGCCCGGCTTCCCTGCCCCGTCTGGCGGTCTCCTGCACGAACCGCAGATAACCCTCGACCTGGCCGTAGACCTCGGGCCCGCAGATTTCCCCGTGGCCCGGCACGATGGTCACCGCGTCGAGCCGCCTGAGCTGCGCGAGGGCTTCCAGCGCCCCGGCGACCGAGCCCATCAGCACGAACGGCGTGCCGCCGTTGAAGACGAGGTCGCCGGAGAACAGCAGCCGCCGCTCGGGGATCCACACGTACGAGTCGTTGGTCGTGTGGGCCGCGTGCCCGACGTGCCTGACCTCGCACCTCAGGTCGTCGGAGTGCACGGCGACGCGGTCGGTGAAGGTGAGGAACGGCGGCGCCACCTCCATCGCGCCCCACTCCGCCGCGGGCGACCACGCGGAGCGGTAGGCGGGGACACCGTCGGCGATGATCTGGTCGCGCACGCCCTCGTGGCCGACGATCGTCGCCTCGGGGAACAACCAGTTGCCGAACGTGTGGTCGCCGTGGTGGTGGGTGTTGATCAACGTGGTGACCGGCCGGTCGCTGACCCGGCCGATGGCCTCCTTGAAGGCACGCGTCCGCCGCTCGGTCGAGCAGGCGTCGACGCAGATGACGCCGCGCCGCCCGGCCAGGAAACCGGTGTTGTTGATCCACCAGCTTCCGTCGGGCTGCACATAGGCGTAGACGCCGTCCGACACCTCTTCGACGCGGACGGGCGGCAGGGGATGATCGTGGGAAGCGAAGCTCATGCCCGCGAAGGTACTCGCCCGGCGGCCGCTGACCGTGGCCTGGGTGGACGGGACGCCCGCCCGGCGCGCCGAGCGGGCGTCCCCGGCCTGGAAGTGGCCTAGAACGCCTCCTCGGGCAGCGCCATGAGCTCCTGGCCGGTCGCGGCGAGCACGCGCCGCTCGGCGGCCAGGCGCGGCAGCACGGTCTTGGCGAAGAAGGAGGCCGCGCCGACCTTGCCGAGGTAGAACGGGTCCTCGCCGTCGTCCAGCTTGGCCAGGGCCACCTCCGCCTGCCGCAGCAGCAGCCAGCCGATCACCAGGTCGCCCAGCGCGAGCAGCAGCCTGGTGGTGTTGAGCCCGACCTTGTAGACCTCGTGCGGCGACTCCATCGAGGCCAGCGCCCAGCCGGCCATGGTGTCGCCCATGGCCTTGACCTCGGCGGCGGCCTCGGCCAGCAGCTTGCGCTCCTCCTTGAGCCGGCCGTTGCCCGCCTCGGAGCCGGCGAACTCGTTGATCTCGGCCAGCAGCGCGCCGATCGCGGCGCCCTGGTTGCGCAGGATCTTCCTGAAGAACAGGTCGAGGCCCTGGATCGCGGTCGTGCCCTCGTACAGGGAGTCGATCTTGGCGTCGCGGATGTACTGCTCGATCGGGTAGTCCTGCAGGTAGCCGGAGCCGCCCAGGGTCTGCAGCGAGCGGGAGAGCAGCTCGTACGACCGCTCGGAGCCGACCCCCTTGACGATGGGCAGCAGGAGGTCGTTCATGGCCTGGGCGTCCCGGTCCTCCGGGTCGATGATGAGGGCGTCCTGGAAGGTGGCGGTGTAGAGCACCAGGGCGCGCATGCCCTCCGCGTACGCCTTCTGCAGCATGAGCTCGCGGCGGACGTCGGGGTGGTGGGTGATGGCCACCCGCGGAGCGGTCTTGTCGGACATCTTTGTCATGTCCGCGCCCTGGATCCTGGCCCTGGCGTACTCCAGGGCGTTCAGGTAGCCGGTGGACAGCGTGGCGATGGCCTTGGTGCCGACCATCATGCGGGCGTGCTCGATCACCATGAACATCTGCTTGATGCCCTCGTGCACGTCGCCCACCAGCCAGCCGACCGCCGGGTGCTTGTCGCCGAAGGTCAGCTCGCAGGTCGTGGAGGCCTTCAGGCCCATCTTCTTCTCGACGTTGGTGACGTAGACGCCGTTGCGCTCGCCGAGCTCGCCGGTCTCGAGGTCGACGTGGAATTTCGGCACCAGGAACATCGACAATCCCTTGGTGCCGGGGCCGTGGCCTTCGGGGCGGGCCAGCACGAGGTGGAAGATGTTCTCGGTCATGTCCTGCTCGGCGCTGGTGATGAAGCGCTTGACACCCTCGATGTGCCAGGTGCCGTCGGGCTGCTCGACCGCCTTCGCCCGTCCGGCGCCCACGTCGGAGCCGGCGTCGGGCTCGGTGAGCACCATGGTGGCGCCCCAGTTGCGCTCGATGGCCAGCTCGGCGAAGCGCTTCTGCTCCTCGTTGCCCACCTGCCACAGGGTGTGGGCGAAGTTGGGGCCGGCCCCGTACATGTAGAGGGCCGGGTTGGCGCCGAGCACCATCTCGGCCGTGGCCCAGGCCAGGCTCCGGGGGATGCCGGGGCCGCCCAGCTCGGCGGGCAGGTCGAGGTGCGTCCAGCCACCGTCGACCAGCGCCTTGTACGACTTCTTGAAGCCGTCGGGGACGCGCACGGAGCCGGTCGCCGCGTCGAACACGGGCGGGTGCCTGTCGCCCTCCTCGAAGGAGTCGGCCAGGACGCCGGTGGCCAGCCTGCCGACCTCGTCGAGGATGCTGCGGGCGACCTCCTCGTCCACTTCCGCAAAGGGCCCCGTGCCGAGGATCTCGCGCCTGCCGAGCACCTCGAAAAGGTTGAACTCCAGGTCGCGCACGTTGCTCTTGTAGTGGCCCATGGGTGTCGCTCTCCTTGAACCGAGTTTCGTGTACTGGCCAGTAACCTTACTCTGGAATGCTACCCACGGGTAACCCCTGCTATGCATGGCATGCTCTCTCCATGGACGCCGAAGAACTCGCCGCCCGATGGCGAGAGCGACTGGAATCCTGGGCCATTCCCAAAGCGATCTTGGCCAAGGCTCCCGTCGATCCATGGGGCCACTCGCCCGAGCGGTTCGCCACCCGCACCGACCGGGCGCTGGCCGAGCCCGACGACGGCCCGACCATGACCCGGCTCGCCGAGGCCCTGTCCGACACCGGCAAGGGCACGCTGCTCGACGTCGGCGTCGGCGCCGGCGCCGCGTCGTTGCCGCTGCGCGAGCGCATCGGTCATCTCTACGCGGTCGACACCTCGGCGCCCATGCTCGACGATCTGGCGGGCAGGGCCGACAAACTCGGGGTGCCGGTCTCCACGATCGCGGGCCGCTGGCCCGACGTGGCCGACGACGTGCCCGTGACTGACGTGGCCATCGCCGCACACGTCGTCTACAACGTTCCCGACCTGGCCGACTTCCTGCGGGCGCTCGACCGCCGCACGCAGGGGCGGGTGGTGCTGGAGCTGCCGCACCGCCACCCCATGAGCTGGATGACACCGCTGTGGCAACACTTCCACGGGGTCGACCGGCCGGTGCGGCCCGTCGCGGAAGACTGCGTGGCGCTGGCCGCGGCGCTCGGCTACCCCGTCCGGGTGGAGGAGCGAGAGGCGCCCCTGGAACGTTTCACGTCGCTGGAAGAGCTGGCCGTCAGCGCCTGCCGCCGGATCTGCCTCGACCCGGCCATGGCGGACGAGGTGGCGGCGACGGTCCTGGAGCTCGGCATGTGGCCGATGCCCAGAGACCGGTGGACCACGGTCTGGTGGGAATGAGAGGCGTAGGCCGCACGTTGTCGCAGGTGAGCTGACGGCTCCCGGACGAGACGCGCCGTACCCGGCACGACAAGACGACGCATCCGCACCGTCTCGTTCACAGGGAGTTCGTGATCATGGCATGGATCCTTCTCGTGCTGGCCGGCGTCTTCGAGGTCGTCATGGCCCTCTCACTCAAACTCAGCAACGGGTTCACCCACCTGTGGTGGACCCTGTCGTTCCTGGGCATGGCCGTGCTGAGCTTCGGCCTGCTCTCGTACGCGCTCAAGTCCCTGGAGGTCGGCACCGCGTACGCCGTCTGGACCGGGGTCGGCGCGGCCGGCACCGCGATACTCGGCATGATCGCCATGGGGGATGAGGTGTCGCTGCCCCGCATCGCGTGCATCGCGCTGATCCTGGCGGGCGTCATCGGGCTGAGAACACTGGCTTGACGTCTTCGGTGGTGTCGGGTTGGGTGGCCTGATGATCGAAATTCATGCCGTCTCCATCGACGCCGACAACCCGTACGAGATCGCCAGCTGGTGGAGCAGGGCCACCGGGCTGCCGCTGGGCGAGGGCGACCAGCCCGGTGACGACGAGGTCATGCTCCGCACCAAGCAGGATCCGTTCCTGCTCTTCCTGAAGGTTCCCGAGGGCAAGACAGTCAAGAACCGCGTGCACCTCGACGTCAACGGCATGGACGGCAGGACCCGTAACGAGGAGGTCGAGCGGCTGGTCGGGATGGGCGCGACCATCGCCGACGACCGGCGCAGGCCCGACGGCACCGGCTGGGTGGTCATGCACGACCCCGAGGGCAACGAGTTCTGTGTCTGCCGCAGCCAGGAGGAGCGGGCGGACCAGAGCTGACGCGGGGTCACCGGGCCGATCGGGCCCTGCCCTGCAGGGTGAGCGTCACGATGGCGGAGATCAGGTAGACCAGCGCGCCGTGCCACAGGGCGTCGACGGCCGAGCCGAACACGCCCTCTCCGTCGAGCACGAGCTGCACCGGATAGTCCAGCACGGCCGTGATGCCGGCGGGCAGCAGCGC
Organism: Nonomuraea diastatica; assembly: GCF_004349015.1. Classification (NCBI taxonomy): domain Bacteria; kingdom Bacillati; phylum Actinomycetota; class Actinomycetes; order Streptosporangiales; family Streptosporangiaceae; genus Nonomuraea; species Nonomuraea diastatica. The sequence goes on along the minus strand of NZ_SMKP01000030.1, from coordinate 9,426 downwards.
GAACTTCCACGGGTGCCGCAACGACCACAGGCGAGCCTGCCGGGTCACCCGGTCGCCGTCCTCCGGCTTCGACACCGCGCCGATCGCGGCGACCAGCGCGAACAGGCTGATGCCCAGGCCCAGCGCCCACACCAGGTCCCCGCCGCCCGTGAGCAGGCCGAACCCGTAGCTGGTCGCCGAGATGACGCCACCGCTGATGGCGGCAGCCTTCCAAGGAGCGCCACGCAGCGCGGCGCCTGACAGCGATACCTCGTCGCGTCGACTGATTTCGTTCATGCCCCCATGCTGCCTTTCCGATCACCCTGGGGGCATCGGGGGCGGACCCTGACCTGTCCCTGACATCATGCGGACATGCAGAAAGTCGTGATAACGCATCTTGGCCCCGGCGAAGCGGATCGGCTGCGGTCGGTACGGCTGCGCGCGCTCCAGGACGCCCCGGACGCTTTCGGGTCGTCGTACGGACGCGAGGTCGCCTTTCCGCCCGCGAAATGGGCCGAAAGATTGAGTGATCGAGGCTCGCGGTGGTGGGTGGCCGAGAGCGGCGGCGCCGACGTGGGCCTGGCGTGCGTGTTGCTGGAGGACAGCGGGGCGCACCTGTTGTCCATGTGGGTCGCCCCCGAGGCCAGAGGCGGGGGCGTGGGCTCCCGGCTGGTCGACAGGGCCGTGGAGTGGGCCAGGAGCACCGGCGCGGAGGAGATCGGCCTCTGGGCGGTCGACCAGAACCACGCCGCCCGCGCCCTCTACGCCCGCAAGGGCTTCACCCCGAGCGGCAGGGTCATGGCGCTGCCGTCCAACCCCGACCTCATGGAATCCCACTACGTGTTGTCGCTGCTCTTCCGGCAGGCCCGCCGGGACGACGTGCCCCCGATCGTGGCCATGCTGGCCGACGACCCGCTCGGGGCCCAGCGCGAGGGGGACCCGGGGGACGAGCGCTACCTGGCGGCGTTCGAGCGGATCGACGCCGACCCGTACGACGAGCTGATCGTGGCCGAGCGCGACGGCAAGGTGGTGGGCACCATGCAGCTGAGCTACCTGGCCGGGTTGTCGCGGCTGGGCGCGGAGCGGTGCCAGATCGAGGCCGTCAGGGTCGTCGCCTCCGAGAGAGGCAAGGGGCTCGGCCGCAAGATGATCAAGTGGGCCGTCGACCGGGCGCGGGCGCGCGGCTGCGCCATGGTGCAGCTCACCTCCGACAAGTCACGTACGGACGCGCACCGCTTCTACGACTCCCTCGGCTTCACGGCCTCCCACGTCGGCTACAAGCTCAAACTGGACTGACCTCGACCAGATTGTCGTGGAAGGCGGGCCCCCGGCTCATGTCGCCGTCCCGCTCCGCCACGACCGCGTTCGGATTGGCGCCGCCGGGGGCGAACTTCGGCCACCGCCCCTTCTGCGAGGCCACCACCCCGGCCGCCACCCGGTCGCTGATCTCCACGTCGGCCAGGAACTCGCCGTCGTCGTTGTGCACGCGCACCCGCTGACCGCCGGCCAGCCCGCGCGCCGCCGCGTCGGCCGGGTTGACCAGCACCACCGGATCCTTGGCCCGCCGCCGCAGCTCCGGGTTGTTGCCGAACGTCGTGTTGAGGAACAGGTGCGACGCCGGCGTGATCAGCGTCAGCGGGTACGGTGACGCCCCCGCCGCGCGCACCGTGTGGGGCGGCACGTACGCCTCCCCCGCGGGCGGGAAGCGCAGCCGGCCGGAGGGCGTCGGGAAGCCGTCGGCGAACGGCGTGAAGGGCTTGGGGTAGTTCATCCGCATCCAGCCCTCCTTGCGGAGCCGGTCCAGGGTGATGCCATCAAGGGAGGGATGCCCGCTCGACACCAACTGCTCGGCCAGCTGCAGGTCCGAGTCGTACAACGACGGTTCGGTCATCCCCATGTGCCTGGCCAGTCGCCTGAACGTCTCCGTCGTCGACAGGCATTCGCCGGGCGGCGGCACGGCGGGCTCGTTCCACAGCAGGTAGAGGTGCCCGTAGCCGGCGTGCAGGTCCATGTGCTCGGTCTGCATGGTCGCGGGCAGCACGATGTCGGCGTAGTCGACGGTGTCGGTGGGGAACTGCTCCATGACCACGGTGAACAGGTCCTCGCGGGCGAGCTGCCGCCTGATGGCGTTCGCGTCGGGGGAGGAGCCCGCCGGGTTGGCCGCGTACACCCACAGGCATTTCACGTCGTGGAGCTGCGAGGCGAGCTTGGTCATGACCAGCGTGCGCACCGGCCGGGCCAGCAGGTCGTCGCGCCGGTCGACGGCGAGGTGGACGTGGTCGCTGGTGGAGAAGGCGACGCCGCCGCCGGGGTACCTCCAGTCGCCGGTGACGCCGGGCATCGCGGCGATCGTGCGCAGCGCGGTGCCGCCGCCGGCGTGCCGCTGGAGGCCGTGCGTGGCGCGCAGCGCGGTCGGGCGGGTGCGGGCGAGCCGCGTCCCCAGCCTGCGGACGGACTCGGCCGGGATGCCGGTGATCTCGGCCACCCGCTCGACCGGGTGGCGCAGGATCTCCTCGCGGAAGTCGTCCCAGCCCTCGGTGTGCGCGGCCAGGAACTCGTCGTCCTGCGCGTTCTCCGCCAGCACCACGTTGAGCAGCCCGAGCGCCAGCGCGGCGTCCGTGCCCGGCCTGATCGCCAGGTGCTCGTCGGCCTGGTCGGCGGTCCTGGTGCGGATGGGGTCGATGGCGACGACGTAGGCGCCGTTCGCCCGCGCGTCCTGGATGAACTTCCACAGGTGGTGCCCGCTGGTCAGCGTGTTCGTGCCCCACAGCACGACCAGCTTGGCCAGCGCGAAGTTCTCCGGGTCCATGCCGGCCGCGGTGCCCACCGTCCGCCGCAGGCCGCTGTTTCCGGCGCTCGAGCAGATGTTGAGCCAGTGCTTGGAGGCGCCCAGCATGTTCCAGAACCGCCGCCCCGCCACACCCTCGCACCCCTGGAGGTAGCCGAGTGAGCCGGTGCCCAGATACGGCCAGATGGCCTCGCCGCCGTGCTCCTCGACGATGCCGCGCAGCCGTACGGAGATCTCGTCGAGGGCCTCGTCCCAGGTGATGCGCTCGAACTGGCCCGAGCCCTTCGGCCCGGTGCGGCGCAGCGGGTGGAGTATGCGGTCGTCCGCCCGCGTGTGCTCCAGATAGCGGTTGACCTTCACGCAAAGCGCGCCCCGGGTGTAGGGCTGGTCGGGGTTGCCGCGGAGGCCGACGGCCCGGCCGTCCTCCACCGTGACCACCCAGGAGCAGGTATCCGGGCAGTCCAGCGGACACGCCCCCAAAACTCTCAAATCACCCGGCATGGCACACAGCCTACGTCGCGCCGCCCGTCCAGGAAATCGGAGGTGAACGGTGGGAACTCCAGCGTGTAGCCTGCCCGGTGCGAGGACTACGGGGCTGATTTGAGGACACTGGATACCTAAAGATCGTACGGTCCGGCCGGGAAGGTGCAGAATCACTGTCGGTGGCCGAAATCAGGGAACGAGATGACACGGAGGACCTCGCGGAGGGGGATCCAGCCGTGGCCGAGTCACGCGCGGACACCGACGTCTACGTCGTAGAGCCGCTCCTGCCGCAGCGCCTCCGTCGCCCGTCCGACCTGCTGCGGTTCTTCGCCACGCTCACGGTGCTCGGCGCGGTGATCCTGCTCGCCCTGGTGGCCAAGCAGACGCTCATCGGCCTCGAGGCCGACGTCAAGGAGGGCGCCGAGCTCGTCCCCCTGCTCAGCAGGATCGCCGCGTTCCTCGGCGGCGCGGCGGTGCTCATCGTCCCCACGGCCTTCGCCGTCGAACGGGTTTTCCACCGCGACGGGCTGCGCGTCGCCGAAGGGCTGATCGCCGCGATCATCGGCATCGCCGGATCGTTCCTGCTGGGGCAGTGGCTCGTCGCGGGCAACGTCGACGACCTGCGCGTGCTGCTCACCGGCGACAGGAAGATCGAGCCGCTCAACACCCTGCTCACCTCGGTGATCGCGTACGCCACCGCCGTGCGGATCTCGCGCCGCCCCACGTGGCGGATGCTGATGTGGACCACGATCGCCCTCTACATCCTGGCCTTCTTCTCCGGCAGGCAGATCACGCTGCCGAGCGCCATCGTGACCGTGCTGGTCGGCATGGCCATCGGCTACGCCACCCTTTACGGCGTCGGCAGCCCCAACACCAGGCCGCCGGGCAGCGCCGTGGTGGCCGCGCTGCGCAAGCTGTCGTTCACGCCGATCTCGGCCCGCCGCATCGAGGACGACCACCAGGGCAGCCGCCGCTACGCCATCGGGCTGCAGGACGGCAGCAGCCTCGACGTCACCGTGCTCGACCGCGACCGGCAGGTGGCGGGGCTCCCCTACCGCCTGTGGCGGCGCATCAGGCTCCACTCCGAGACCAGGCGCAGAGCCATCAGGTCGCTGCGGGCCGAGCTCGAACGCGAGGCGCTCATGGCGTACGCGGCGCAGGCTGCCGGCGCCAGCACGCCCCGGCTGCTCGGCACCAGCGAGATCGGCACCGAGGCCGCGTTGCTCGCCTACGAGCACATCGAGACGCGCCCGCTCGACGAGGTGCCGGACGAGGAGATCGACGACGACCTGCTCGCCCAGATCTGGGAGCAGGTCGGGTTGCTGCAGATCCAGCGCCTGGCGCACCGCCGGCTCACCGGCGACAGCATCCACCTCGACGGCGCCGGCCGGGTCGTGCTCACCGACGCGCGCAGCGGCGAGATCGCCGCCGGAGACCTGCTGCTCAGGCTCGACGTCGCCCAGCTCCTCACCTACCTGGCGCTGCGCGTCGGCCCCGAGCGCTCGGTCAGGGCCGCCGCGGCCGTCATGGGGGCCGACGCGCTGGCCGCCGCCCTGCCGCTGCTCCAGCGCATCGCCCTGACCAGGGAGACCCGCGCGGCCCTGGCCAAGGCCAAGCAGGTCCTTCCCGGCATCCGCGAGCACATCGTGGCGCTCAAGCCGCAGGGCAAGGTCGAAGAGGTGCGGCTGGAGCGGTTCAGGCCGCGCACCCTGATCACCATCATCGCCAGCACGCTGGCCGCCTATTTCCTGCTGTCCCAGCTCAGCCAGGTCAACGTCTACCAGGTGGTGACCACGGCCAACTGGGCCTGGTCGGGGCTGGCGCTGGTCGCCTCGTTCGTGAGCTTCGTGGCCGCCGCGCTCATGTTGCGCGGGTTCGTGCCCGAGCACCTCCCTCTCTGGCGTACGGTGCTCGTGCAGTTCGCGGCCTCGTTCGTCAAGCTCGTCGCGCCCGCGGCGGTGGGCGGCGTCGCGATCAACACCCGCTACCTGCAAAAGCGCGGCATCTCGCCGGCCAGCGCGGTGGCCAGCGTGGGCGCCTCCCAGCTCATCATGCTGATCTTCCACATCGCGCTGCTGCTGTTGTTCGCCTACATCACCGGCTCCACCACCAACACCGCGTTCACGCCGTCGCGCGGGCTGGTCGTGGTGCTGCTCGCGGTGGCGTTGCTGGTCGTGGTGGTGCTCGGCGTGCCGCCGCTGCGCCGCATGGTCACCACGCGGATGAGCAGGCTCTTCTCCAACGTCCTGCCGCGGCTGCTCGACGTGCTGCAGTCGCCGCGCAAGATGATCGAAGCGGGCCTGGGCACGCTCATGATCACCATCGCGTTCATCGTCTGCCTGGACGCGTGCGTGGCGGCGTTCGGCGGCCAGCTCAGCTTCACCACCGTCGCCGTCGTCTACCTCACGGCCAACGCGATCGGCTCGGCCGCACCCACACCCGGCGGGCTGGGCGCGGTCGAGGGCGCGCTCGCGCTGGGCCTCACCGTGGCGGGGCTTCCCGCCGAGCTGGCCACGTCGGCCGTGCTGCTGCACCGGCTGCTCACGTTCTGGCTGCCGGTGCTGCCCGGCTGGGCCTCCTTCACCTACCTCCAGCGGCACGAGGCCCTGTGATCTTGTCGATGGCCGCGAGCTCGTCCTCGGTGAAGGCCGGGCCGTCCACGCATGCCACGTTGTCCTCGAGTTGCCGCACGCTGCTCGCGCCGATCAGCACGCTCGTCACCCGCGGATCCCTGAGCGCCCACGACAGCGCCATCTGAGCCAGCGTCTGCCCGCGGCCCTCGGCGATCTCGTTCAGGTCGCGCGCCAGCTCGCGGTCGATCCGTTCCCGCGGAAGGAAACGGCTGGTGGCCGCCCGCGAGTCGGCCGGCACCCCGTCGAGGTAGCGGTCGGTCAGCACGCCCTGCGCCAGCGGCGAGAACACGATGCAGCCCATCCCCGCCTCCTCCAGCACATCGAGCAGCCCGTCCTCGATCCACCGGTTGATCATCGAGTAGGACGGCTGGTGGATGAGCAGCGGCGTGCCCAGCTCGCGCATGATCCGCGCCGCCTGGGTGGTCTGTTCGGCCGAGTAGTTGGAGATGCCCGCGTAGAGCGCCTTGCCCGAGCGCACGGCCCGGTCGAGCGCCCCCATGGTCTCCTCCAGCGGCGTCTCCGGATCGGGACGGTGGCTGTAGAAGATGTCGACGTAGTCGAGGCCCATGCGCTCCAGCGACTGGTCGAGGCTGGCCAGCAGATATTTGCGCGAACCCCACTCGCCGTACGGGCCCGGCCACATGTCGTAGCCGGCCTTGGTGGAGATGATCAGCTCGTCGCGGTGGCGCGCGAAGTCCTCGCCCAGGAGCCGGCCGAAGTTCCGCTCCGCCGACCCGTACGGGACGCCGTAGTTGTTGGCCAGGTCGAAATGCGTCACCCCGAGGTCGAACGCCAGGCGCAGGATCGCCCGCGCGTTGTCGATCGGCCGGTTGTCGCCGAAGTTGTGCCACAGGCCCAGCGAGACCGCCGGCAGCTTCACCCCGCTGCGGCCGCTGCGGTTGTACGGCTGACGCTCGTAACGCCGGTCGTCGGCCTGGTACGTCATGACGTGCCCCTCTCGATGATCCAGGCCAGCGCGAACGCCTCTTCACGCCAGGCGTCGTAACGTCCGCTGCGGCCGCCGTGCCCCGCGCCCATCTCGGTCTTGAGCAGGAACGGCCCGCCGTCCGACGTCGCCCGCAACCGTGCGATCCACTTCGCCGGCTCGTGGTAGAGGACACGCGTGTCGTTCAGGCTCGTGATCGCCAGAATCGGCGGGTACGCCCTGCCGTCCACGTTCTCGTACGGCGTATAGCCCTTCATGTAGGCGTAGACCTCGGGATCGTGCAGCGGATCGCCCCACTCGTCCCACTCGATCACGGTCAGCGGCAGCGACGGATCGAGGATGGTGTTCAGGGCGTCGACGAACGGCACCTCGGCCACCACGCCCGTGAACAGCTCGGGCGCCAGGTTCGTGGCCGCGCCCATGAGCAGCCCGCCGGCCGAGCCGCCCCTCGCGATGACCCGCTCGCTCCAGCCGCTCTCCTTCATGTGCCCGGCCACCGCCACGAAGTCGGTGAACGTGTTGCGCTTCCTGGTCAGCTTGCCCTCTTCGTACCAGCGGCGGCCCAGCTCGCCGCCGCCCCTGACGTGCGCGACGGCGAAGATGAACCCGCGGTCGAGCAACGACAACCTGGCGATCGAGAAGCCAGGGTCTATGGAGGTCTCGTAGCTGCCGTACCCGTAGAGCACGGTGGGAGCCGGTCTGGCGGTGTCCTTCCGCTTCACGATGGACACGGGGATCTTCGTGCCGTCCCCGGCCGTGGCCCAGTCGCGGAACTGCTCGTAGTCGGCCGGGTCGTAGCCGCCCAGCACCGGGCGCTGCTTGAGCAGGATCAGCTCGTGCGAGTCGAGCTCGTAGTCGTACACGCTGGGCGGGGTGACCATGCTCGTGTACCCCAGCCGGAGCCGCGTGGTCGTGAACTCGGGGTTGCTCGCCGGCCCGACGTCGTACAGCGGCTCGGGGAAGTCGATCTCGTACGCGTTCCGCTCGGAGGCCTCGACCCGCTCCCGCCAGGTGTCGCCGGTGGAGCCGTAGGGCAGCACCCGCAGGCCGGTCAGTCCCTCGCGCCGGAAGTGCACCACGGCGTGGCCGGAGAACGCGTCGATCTCCAGGAGCCGCGTGTCGTCCCTGTGCGCGGTCAGCGGGGTCCAGGAGCCGGGGTCGTCGAGCGGGGCGGTGGCCAGCTCGAAGTTCTCGGCGTTCTCGTTGTGGAGCACGTAGAAGAAGTCGCCCGCGTGCTCGACGCCGTATTCGACGCCGGTCTTCCTGGGGCGGACGACCGCGAACTCGCCCGACGGATCCATGGCGTCGAGGACGCGCACCTCACTGGTGATCTTGCTGCCGGCGCTGAGCACGAGGTAACGCTCGCTCCGGGTCAGCCCGATGCCCACCCAGTAGCGCTCGTCGCTCTCCTCGTAGACCAGCACGTCCTCCCGCGTTCCCAGGGTGTGCCGGTAGACCTGGAAGGGTCGCCAGGCGTCGTCGACGCGCGTGTAGAAGAACGCGGAGCCGTCCGCCGACCAGGCTCCTCCGTAGAAGATGTCCGTGATCTCGTCGGGGAGCACCTCACCGGTCTCGAGATTCTTGAACCTCAGCGTGAAGCGCTCGTCACCCTTGTAGTCGGTGGAGTAGGCCAGCATCGAGCCGTCAGGGGTGACGGAGCTGGCGCCGACCGAGAAGAACGCGCTGTCGCCGGCCAGCTCGTTGCCGTCGAGGATCACCTGCTCGCGGTCGAGCCGCTCGCCCGGCGTGATCACCGGGGGCGCCTCACTGTCGGCGGGGACGCGGCAGGAGACGGCGTACTGCTTGCCCTCCTCTGTGCGCGTGTAGTACCACCAGGCGCCCTTGCGGCTCGGCACCGACAGGTCGGTTTCCTGGGTGCGTGCCTTGATCTCCTGGAACACCTGCTCCTGGAGTTCGGAGAGGTGAGCGGTCTCCTTCTTGAGAAAGTCGTTCTCCGCCTCCAGGTAGGCGGTGGTATCGGGATCTTCCTTGTTGCTCAGCCATGCGTACTCGTCGATGACGGTGTCACCATGATGGATGCGCTCGGTCCGGACCTTCTTTGCCACTGGTGGCGTGTTGCTGCTCACGTGGGGAGTCTATGTTCGGTCGTGATCGATCTGTGGCCGTAGAGCACGACGAACGAGTCCCGAGTGGTCGGGAGCGCTGCTAATCTTGAGAAGCCGACGCGGTGCGGCACAACCTCTTCCTCTCACTCCGGTGATATTGGCGTGTTGTGTCGTGGGTCGTCGGTGATCCCCTGTGACCGCTGGGTTCGGAGGTCGGTTCGCAGAACCGTCTACGGGCTGGTAAGTTAGAGGGGTTGTTTCCGAAAAGGGGGCGGCGCTTAATTCCCGCAGGTTGTGCAGGTCTGGTCAATTTGACAGAGACTTGAACGGCTGAAAGAGTTAAGACACAACGAAATGAACGCCTCTGAGCGGGGATCCCGGGTTCGGGGTTTTGGCGGGGATGTACGCGTGCGTTTCTTGAGAACTCAACAGTGTGTTAAAAGCCAGTGCATGATGCACAACCCCGTCTATCGGCGTTGAGTCGATTCGACGGATTCCTTTTGTTTGGTTGGGTTCAGACCTTTTTTGGAG
>NZ_SMKP01000303.1:0-7871 GCF_004349015.1 Nonomuraea diastatica | reverse complement strand
TTCCCCGAGTTGCGGCTCTGCCTGCGTTCCAGCTCCGCGACCCGCGCGCTCAGCCGCTCCACCGTCGCTTCAAGCCGCGCGATCGTCTCCCGCTGGGCCTCGATCGTGGCCATCTGCCGGACCACCAACGCAGCCAGCTCGTCATACGACGGGCGGCGCTCCGGAGTCTTCGACACCCAAAGATCATCTCACCGCGCAGGCAGTCCTCGCGACAGCAAGATCGTGAGCTGCTGAATGCCTACAAACGAATCGCATCTGGGCCAGCAGTGTTCGCCAGGCTCTCCGCTTCCCCGAGTCGAGTCGCATCCGTCTGACCTCGGGGGAACGCGTGTGATGCCTTCGGATTCGGTCATCGACACGGCCGATCGGGTTCCGCAGCGGCAGGGGAACCTCTGAGATAGACTTATTGCACTAATTAAGCCTGACTAATCGGGCCTTCTTCCGGAGAGGAACAATCACAGCGATGGCCACCTCTGATGCGAAACCTGACACCACAGCGGCGAGGCAGACCACGACGGCGCAGCGCCGTTCCAGCGGGCGACTTCCAGAACCCGATCCCGCGGAAGGCGAGGAGCTGCAGCCGTCCCCGAAAGAAGCCGCCGAGAAGTACATCAGCCGGAGCTTCTATCTCCCAGCCAACCTCGTGGAGAGGGTGCGAGCCTGCGTGCGCGGTGCCCAAGCCAGGGCCTACGGGACGCTTCAGGAGGACGAGGTTCCAGAAAGCATCGCACAGCTAGTCACGGTGGCTCTGGAGCGGGAGTGCCAACGGCTCGAGGACACCTTTAACGAAGGCAAGCCCTTTCCGCGTGTGTTCAAGAAGCTGCGGCCGGGTCCACGCGGTGAGGGCGCTGAACGGGGCGCAGCCAAGCGTCGGGGCCGTCAACCGGCGTCTTTCCCTGAGGACGACATCTGACAAGCTAGGCGCCGCCTGCTCCCGCCAGTGAAATGGGACGCCGTCACCAGAATCTGGCCGTTTCACCCGTCCACCCCTCGCTGGTCCCGCAACATGCCACCGGGCCCGCCCCGGTCCTGGCCGCTACAGCCAGTCCGACCTGCACAAACCGTCGGAATGGACCGGCGGAATGGACCGGCGGACCGCCAGTCGTGCCAGCCCTGCTCAAACCCTGTCGCTCGACCGTTGTCACCGAATCAGAAGTGGCTCGCATCCTCAGTGGCGTGCCAGCGATGCCGCCCACCCGAAAGATCGGAAAGATGTCCTCCATGACTGAACATCGCAGCTCGGCTTCCACTCCTCGCCGCCGCCCACGACAGCGGCGAGGAGCTCGCGTCGTGGCCGTCCAGGGTTCCAGGGGAGGAGCAGGAGCAACGTGCATCACGCTCGGTCTCGCCGAGGCCGCGGCTCGGCAGGGGTTTCGCGTGTGTGGTCTGGACCTGGATCCACGCGCCGCCCTGACTACGGCGCTGGTGGACACCGTCGACGGACCAACATTGAAGGACGTCATACGACTGGACGAGCACGCAGTACCTTTGAATGACACGACCGTGGAAAGTTCCTGGCCGGGAGTCTGGGCATCGCCCGCCGAGCGAACGCTGCAAAATCGCGAGCGTGATCTGGGCACCGTTCATGCCCGCACTCGGTTCAGGCAACGCGTGGAGCAGGCTCGCCCTGACTGGGACCTCATTCTCATGGACATCCCCTCAGGCCTGAGCAATCTGGCGTTGGCCGGCATCGTGGCCGCCGACGCCCTGGTGATCGCGTCCACCGCCACCCCTTGGGCGTTGGCTGGCATCAACGAGATCGTCTACACCCTCGAGCGGCTTGAGAAGACTCATCCGCAGGCGGCGACCTTGAGCGGTATCGCTGTCACCTTGTATGACGACAGCGCGCAGGCTAAACGCACGCTGACGGAGATCCGCGAGGCGTTCGGCCACCTGGTGTGGTCTCCACCTGTACCTCGATACGCCGCCGTCCAGCTCGCCGCCGAGGTTCACCGCATGCCGCTGGACACCTACGCCGAAGCCGCCCCATTGCGTGCTCGGGAGGCACGCACCGTAGCCAACATTCACGCCGAATTCGTCTCTTGCCTGCTGCCTGTCACCTAGCCTCATCTCGTGACTGGGGCGTGATCATCGACGACGGCCTCTTGGGTCGGGTGCGAAACCCTCGTGTTTCGCGACGGTATCGATTGGCTGGCCGTCCCAGGCCGTGCGGCGTGATCCGATCTTTCGCATCCGCAGCCGCTGTGCACGATTTTCGGCGTACCAAGCTGGAGAATTAGGCACCGGTGTGCCAGGGTCGGCGGTTGTTTTCGCGGGGCGGGACGGTCCACAACGTACTGTCGAATGCTCGATCGAGATTCGGAGTGCTTTCGCGTGCCAGGGACGGCGGTGACCGAGAACCTCGCGGCGCGAGTCGCTAGCCGACGCAATGGTCCGGGCTGCGACATCACGACCGTCACAAACAGTCGGCCACGGCATCGACCATGCGCTCCACGCGCCGCAGCAAAGCGGTGCCGCCAGCACGCCCGCCACACGAGCAGGTCCTCCGACACAGGCCTGGAACTCCACGTTGCGTTTCAATCTGGTGAAGGGGCAGAGCGCTCCGCAGCCACCGTCAAACGGGATGGCTTCTTCCAGAGCTGGCCTAATCCCTGGTCACAGGGGTAGCGGCATGCGCCCGCCCAGAGGCGACTCTCAGAGGGACTGCTGTGACGCAGCGACAGACGACACGCCGATGAGGCTAAAGTACTGCCCGCTGATATCCACTACTGGATTTATGGAGCCATGGAGAGCGACAGCCACTCCCAACCCAAAAGGAAGGCCGGACGCCCTTCCAAGGGGCCTCGTGAGACCGTGTGGGGCAAGGTCCCAACACCCCTGGCCCGGCGCTTCAAGGCGGATGCCGAGAAGCGCGATATCAGCCAGGCGGATCTGCTGGCTGAGGTGTTGCGAAAGGTCTACGGAGACGAGCGGGAGGAGATGGCTCTCAGCGCATAGGTTCCCCACCCAAAAAAGGGAGAACCCTCTGCGGTACGAACCGCAGAGGGCCTCTTGAAGATCACGCCCCAGGTGTAAGCTTCCCGGCCTTGCCTGCGACGTGGTGTGCAGTCCACTCCTTGTGAACTGGAGTCGACATGAGTTTAGCGCGGCATGCCCTTCGCGTCCCGTATTGGGCGAGGAGATCTTGGTCGTGTCGGCTGAATCATGCTCCACTCTCGGCTGTCGCACCCGTCTTTGTGCCTACGCCCTCGCGTGATCTTGAAGCTCTGTTGGCGATGTCGGCGCCCACCCTGACGTGCTCAAATGCGTCAAGCATCGGCGTCAAGACCTCAACCGAGAGTCTCCCTCCCAGCATGTTCCCAGCGTGATGCAACAGGCGGCCGGCCCCAACGCGGTGATGATGGCTGACGGCCGGACGACCGTTGGTCCTTCCTCCCACGGGCCAGGTGAACCAGCTCCTCGTCGAGAAGCACGAATACTCCGCCACCCACGGCGATCTGTCGTGTCCCGGCCATGCGCGCCTGCGGCGTGCTCATCAGCTCGTCGATGCCGACCGGCGTCGACGTCACCATCTCATCGCACGCCGGAGGCGCCGTTGACCTAACCCCACCAGCCCGGTCGTCGTCCCGGGTCACACCCAGAACCCATAGCGCACTCCAGCAGCGTGCTGGCCGACCACCACAATCACGCCAGCAGCTCTATTGAGTGTGCCCGAAAACGCACGGAGCACCATGAGCAGCCATGCGCTCAGTTCAGCGCGCCCAAACACCCGGCACACCACACGACACCCCCAGAGGGCGTCATGACCAACGCACCGATCACGGTCATGCGTCCGTTCGACGAACTCCCAGCTGGCACCGTCAAAATCCCGCTCGGCCTGCCACACGGCGCTGCCTGGCCACTAGTCGCCCAGATCGCCGCGCTGTCACAACGCCGGGCGGGCTGCACCGCGAGCATCGGCTATATGGTTGAACGCTTGGGGATGCATCCGTCCACCATCTATGCCGGGCTCGCCGCGGCCGGGGCGTGGATCATCACCGACACCAGCACGTCCATCACCCGCCGTTTTCTCGCCCCGATCCCTGACGATGCGGCCTGGGCCCGGATCTCCTACCGAGCGGCGGCCGGCGTCGGCTGTCACAACGTGGCCGGCGTCTGGACACCTCGCCGGAATAGGTCCCTGCTGCTGGAGTTGTATTGCCGCTTGCGCCGCGACGAGGAGATCGGACGGGTCCGCGACCAGTCGGGGCTGGCGAAGGACCTGCAGCTGACGGACCGGACTGTGCGATCGCTCGTGGCAACACTCAAAAGCGATGGGTGGATCACCAGTCACCGGGCCGGTCGCCTGATCGCTTACCGCACGCATGATGCCCCGTTGCGGGTCCTGGCCACGACCTCGGGCGATTGTGACGAAGCGGCGGAAGGGCGAATCGACCAGTCCGACCCGGGGCATGCGAGGGAGCGATCTCGGAAACTGGACCGAAACGATCTAGGAAGTCGAGGGGAAACGATCTCGGAAACTGACGCTGCACAGAAGTCCGACCTTGAAGTGGGATTGATGAAGCACGATGTTTCACCTCTCGCCGCAGGCGAAGCACAGCACCGTAGCGGCGCCGGCGACGCGCTGCCGCGCGAGAGGCAGACCGACTTCACCAACTCGCATCACGAAACTGCACCACGGGTACTTGGGGCGCCCAGCGTCATGACGGCGATCCCGTTGGACTGGCAAGCGAGGATGACCGAGACCGAGCGAGAACGTGTTCTCACGGCGATAAGCGGAGATCGGCAAGGGGCGGACGATCGCGGAGATGACGATCCGGGTCCGTCGCCGCTTGACCCGCTGGTACGGCCACCAGGTGCGCCGCCCCGTGGCGGCCGCGTTGACCGTGGTCCGGCGCGGCTATGAGTGCCCGCGTAACGATTGCGAGGAACACTTGCTTCCCTCTGGCAGCCCATGCTTGGCGTGCGCAGTGACCGGGACTCGGGTCAACCAGGCGAAGCTGGCCAGCATCAGCCCACCCCTGGGGGCGGCAGAGCAACTACCCGCTTATCGTGATCTCAGTTCCGGCTCTGGTCGTGACCAGTGGTTGAGAGGCACGCAGGCGCCCGGCGACCACTGTGCCGCACGAGGAGCTGCCTTGGCCCGTGAAGGATTGAGGCAACGTGGACTGCCCACAGTGGATAATCGGAAACGATCAAGAAGGAGTGCGTGATCGCCGGTGATCTCGCCCGATGATGATCCTCACATTGGCGAACAACAAGGCCCCGTTCAGGGTCGACGTTGAACAAGCGCCGACGGAGTGGAAATGTCGCTGTCCTTTGGGAGGATGCTGCCATGCCACAAGCGGCTGTTCCCCAACCTGATCTGCGGTTGGCCGCCCAGCGGGCGGCCACGTGCCGTACTGAAGTCATGTCATCGCGGCTACCCTGCGAATCGTGTGGCCGCCCGTGCGTTCTGCGTATCGACGGGATGGTCCTCCACGCCGGCTGCCCCTCACCCGGAACCGCAACGGCAGTAACCGCCTCCGGTGACTCGAGCAGGGCCGTGAACGGGGCAGGCCAGCCATCGTTGCCTGCGGCGCCTTCGTCCGAGCTCGCCGACTCAGCGGAACCTGCTCCTTCACGTTGGCGAGCTCCCGCCGCCGTCGTCGACGCCAACGGCATCCATCTCGGTGGCGAGGTGCTGCCCCTACCCGAACCTTGCACGCACGCCGGACACATCGCCGCCCTCGTCAGCCGCCTCCGCCTGGGCTGGGGCGGCGACAAGCGCACCTACCCCGACGCCGGACAACTATGGTTGACTGCGCCGTTTCTGACGGCCCTGGGCCTACCCACGGAGCTGCCCAAGCGAATCGCCGACGAAAAGACTGTCCTGGCCGATGCACTCAATCGTCCCTTCTTCACCGCGGCGGCCGCCGACGGATGGCAATTCGGAGCTGCGGCCCGCGATCATCTCGGCCCATGGCTGAGGGCATGGAGAGAGCAGGAAGGTGCTGCTCTGGTGTTCGTCCCGCTCGTTCACGCCAGCTTGTCCGCTCTCCTCGACGATGAACCGAGCCCTTCCGCTCTTGCTCAGCGACTGCTGCGGTACGCCGAGACGGTGACCATTCCTTTCCGCGTATCGGCCGCGCGTACCTCACAAGATTTGATCAAACGCATGGACGTTTCCCGCAAGCTGGTGCTGACGGAGCCGGTCGAGCCTCCACCGCCAGCTGCGTTCCACCTGGAGGGCGACCTGCATTGGCATCGCGCTCCCACCGAGGAAGAAGCTCGTTGCCGATACGTCCATGCCTATGACACGCCAGCGATGTACCTGCCAGTTGCCGCTCATGCAAAGCTGGGTCTGGGTGCCGCCGAGTATCGGGAATCCCCACAATTCGATCCCAAGATGCCGGGCTACTGGCTGGCACGAGTCCCCGCCTGGGATGATCGCATGCTGCCCGACCCTTGGCGAACTCGCGATAGCCCGCGCACTGATGGCGCGCGCTGGCTGACCACGCCCACCCTCGGGCTCGGGCTGGAATTGTTCGATCTCCACCCCAGCGAGATCGAGATCGCTGAGGCCTACGTGTGGCCCACCTCCACGACGTATTTGCAGAAGTGGGGCAAGACTATCGATACGGCACGACTGAGCTTCCTGCGCCAGGCCCAGGAAGGTGACAGCGAGGCCGGTCTTCTTGTGGATTCAGTGAAGGAACTCTACAAGGCGGGGGTCGGCTTGTTCCGATCGAAGTACATCGAGGGCGACCTCTACTATCGTCCCGACTGGCAGCACCACATCATCGCTGGGGCCCGGGCGAACTTGATCCGCAAGATGGTCAAGGTCGTCGCAGCAACCGGTCGTCATCCTCTTGCCGTCGATGTCGACAACGTCCTGTACGCCAGTGATGATCCCAATCCTGTCACGGCGTGCCCGGAGCCACTGGAGTTCGGATTCGAGCTCGGTCGGGTGAAACACGGCGGATCTGGCTACATGACCGACTTCGCCCCACTCCTGGAGCGGCGTACTCCCTTCGGATTCGGCCGACTCGCGACCGACTGGGACTCGGGGGCGGGCGCCCCGAAGGACAAGGTCAACGATGCGGCGGCGTCATGATCAAATGGGCTTCGTGGCCAGCACCAGCCTGCGGATAGCGTCCGCCACCTCCCGAAAGGACCCGTGATGTCCCGCGGTGACAACGTCGAGGACAACCCCGATGTGAGGGCATACGCCGACGCCAACAGGGACGACATGTATCGCCTCCTAACCGGCGCGGACCCGACCTCCATCAAGGAGATGGTCCGCATCCTCGGCGGGCCCGCACTGGTGGCACCGATCGTTGGCCGGGCCAAGCGCACGGTGGAACGGTGGGTGACGGATGCCACCCAGAAGATCGCCAAGCCTCGTGGAGACGCGCTGCGACGCCTCCAGCAGGCTGCGCACCACGCACGTACGACCAGGACAGGCAGGCAACGCGCGCTGGACACCAGGCGATCCATCTTGATACGTAACCATGGCGCTCGACTCATCGGAACAACGACCGCAGGTCCGGTAGCCAGCGGCCGCGGTTACACTCGCCGCCGGTACTACCCGGAGCCGGGCATGCACGTCGACATCGACACCATGGACGACACCCTGGACGTCTACTTGCAGCTCGGTGAAGAAGAGGCATATGAGCGCTTCTGTACGGGCTTCGGCGATGCCTATGAGCCCACCGGCCACGCTCCCGGCGAGGTGGACTGGATTTTTACTGACCTTTCTGGCCTCGACCTGGGTCCAGATCTCACTGAGTAACAAAACTAGTACTCCAGTGACACTTGGCGATCTTGAAGGATCGGGTCACATGGCGACGGCCACCGCGTGATCATTCGGAGTTTGTGAAGACAACCAAAGATCGTGCGGTGGCCGCGAGCCACAGCGTAGACCCTGA
>NZ_SMKP01000302.1:0-7927 GCF_004349015.1 Nonomuraea diastatica | reverse complement strand
GCGGTGGGTCTTCCTCATCAACGTGCCGATCGGCGCCGTGCTGATCGCCGTGGCAGTGCTGTCGCTGGCCGGCGCACGAACCCGCAGGCGGGAACCCCTCGATCTGGCGGGCGCGGTCACGGGGACGGCGGGGCTGGCCGCCCTGATCTACGGGATCATGCAGAGCGTCGATCATGGCTGGACGTCCGCGCCGGTCCTCGGGCCGGCCGTGGCCGGCGTGCTCCTGCTCGTCGTCTTCACCGTGGTGGAGGCACGATTCGCCACCCAGCCGATCATGCCCATGCGGCTGTTCAGGGTCCGGGGGGTCGCGGTCGGCAGCGGCATGCTGCTGCTCTTCGGCGGGATCGCCATCGCGATGTGGTACTTCTCGTCGCTGTTCCTGCAGAACGTCCTCGGCTTCAGCGCGCTCGAAGCAGGGCTCGGGCAGACACCCGCGGCGGTGATGTTCATGGTGATCGCGCGATGGGCCGCCGCGCTGCTGCCGCGAACCGGTGTACGCGCATTGGTGCTGGCCGGCTCCGCCTGCTTCCTGGCCGGTTTCGGCTGGCTCGCCCAGGCCCACGCCGGCAGCGGCTACGTCACCGGCGTGCTCGGGCCCACGCTGCTCGTCGCGGTCGGCATCGGGCTGACCTTCCCCACCCTCATGGCCGCGGCGACCGCCGACGCTCCCGAGGACGCCGCGGGGATCGTCGGCGGCCTGGCCCAGACCGCCAACCAGGTAGGCGGATCGGCGGGCCTGGCAGTGCTCGCGACGGCCGCCGGCGCCACAGCCGCGACGGAACCCGCGGGGGGCCCGGCCGCCCTCGCCGCCGGCTACGACCTGGTCTTCCTCATGGCGGCCGGGCTCGGCCTGGCCATCGCGCTGGTCAGCTTGCTGCTGCCGCGGCACGGGCACGACTGACGGCCAGCGGCGACGGGTCGCTCACGGCGCCGGGCCGCACCCGCGCCACGTCATCTGGCGGACCAGGCGCCCCCGGCTCCCCGCGCGAGACCATCAACCACCCGCTGACCGGCCCCATCACCCTCACCTGCGGCGTCATTGACATCACCGACTGTGACGAGCACGTCGTAATCTCCCCACCCGAACCCGGCTCTCGGGCTGCAGGCGCCCTCGGGCTGCTCTCGGGAGGAGGCACGCAGTGCATGGACGTGCCCGGCTGAGCCTGGCCGGGGCGTCATGCCATATCTGCTAGATTTACCTTTCCGGCCGGATGTTGCTTCCAGTCGGGAAAGTGCTTGTATGACCACTTTTCAGGCAAGCGTGCGGCCGGTAAGCGCCGCGGACCGCCCCACCGTCGAACGACTCTGGCTCATGTTCCGTCACGACATGGCGGAGTTCCAGGGCGGGCTGCCCGACCCCGACGCCACCTACCACAACGAACGGCTGCGCTCGGCGTTCGAGGAAGATGACTGGGCGGCCTACCTGTTCACCAGCGGTGACCGGCCGCTCGGGTTCTCCTTCGTGCGGGCGCTGTCCGGCCCCGAGCGCGTGCTGAACAGCTTCTTCGTGGTACGCGGCGCGCGCCGGTCCGGGATCGGGATGACCGTAGTACGGGAGGTGATCTCCCAGCACCCCGGCCCCTGGAAGATCGCCTTCCAGGACTCCAACACGGCGGCCGTCGCATTCTGGCGGCGCGTCGCCACCGACTTCGCCGGTGACGCGTGGACGGAGGAACGCCGGCCCGTCCCGAACCGGCCCGACGTTCCCCCCGACGTGTGGATCTCCTTCACCACCGCCTGACCGGGGATCCAGCGGGAGCGCGACCGGCCCCTGGACGTGAACCCGTCCGCGCGAGTGATCAGAAGCAATGGGAGTATTTCTTCTGAATTTGGTTGGCGATGTTATCGCATTCCTTGGCCCTGCGCAGAAGGTCACGCCTTTTCGAGCCGGTCGCGTCATGGGCATCCTCGCGCAACTCCATGGCTTTTGTCCGGTAGAAGTCGTGCTCCCTGACCGCCGCCTTACAGATGTCCCGGGCGGACGCCGAAGCCGGTGCCGCGGCGAGGACCACGGGGGCTGCCGTACCGGTCGCGAGCAGCGCGCCGGTAACGGCCGCCACCGCCAGCCGCCTGAGTCGTGTCCTCCGGGGTGCGCTGGTGTGCTGGTTCATTCCCTCATCTTTCTCTCCACGGAATCCGGACACGCGAAAGCCTAGGGCCCATGGACTCCCGATCCCCATCGCATAAAGGCGACGGTTCCCTCGGGAGGATCTGATGGAAACGTATATCGTCGCCTTTGTGCGAATTGTTCCGCGTGCCTGGGCGGGAGCCAGGTGATGCTTCCCTCCTCGTCGCCGGCGAACGCCATCAGGCGCGCCGCCTCGCCGGCGAGCTCTCCCATCACGTCGTCGGGCAGCGGGTTGGAAGGGCTCGATCGTCAGTACGCCGTTCTTGAGGTCCCACATGCCGCCGACGGTTCCCCCGACGAGGAAGGCGGGGTGGATGACGGCGCCCACGCACACGGCTTTCCGCTGCTCGGCGGTCATCATGCGGCGGCGGTCGTCGAAGGCGACGATGAGGTTGTCGAACCAGGGCAGGAACCGCACGGGCGCGCCGTCCCAGCCACTCCTCGGCCAGCGTGCACGGCGTGGCCCCCCGCTGCCCCCCGATCCCGTTGGGCGGCGTGTGCACGACCGGCACCATCGCCTGCGCCGAGAACCCCAGCGCCATCGGGCCGGCCTCCGGCCACCGCCGCAGCAGCAGGTCACGGAGCTGAGGACGGGTGAGCGTGCGCCCGGCCAGGTGCTCGCGGGTGAGCTTCGCCAGTTCGTCGAGATCCACCCCCTGGGTCACGCGCCCGAAGGACGCCTGCCTGGCCCGCGTGAGGATAGTGTGGATGAGCGGCCGGATCCACACGTAGTCACCGGCCAGCGCCAGATGCTGGGTGCCGCGCAGCAGCGAGCCCCGCACCACCTGCCTGCCGTGCAGGAGCGAGGCCAGATCGTCCTGGGTGAAGGCGGCCAGGCGCGTCCACAACCCGACGTACGGTGCGTCGATCTCCTGCCCCTGCACCGCGACGAGCCGTTCGATGGCCTCGGCCGGCGACAGGGCGGCCCGGCGGAGGAGCAACTGGCGGTCGAGCGTGGTGCGGTTGAGCACCCGGCGATTCAGGATCATCCGGCGAGCGTAGGCGTCATTGCGGCACATCAGCTTCCGCGTTGTGCAGGTCGGCGAGGGCGTCCCGCAGATGTCCGGTCAGCTCCCACGCGTCGGGCACCATCGCCCGGTCGGTGATGACGCCGATGTCGAGCGAGCCGTCGTAGGAGAAGGCCGTGATGTTGACGCCGCCGCTCACGTCCGAGATCACGGAGACCGGATAGTGGTGCAGCAGCCGGGCCCCGCACACGTACAGGGGGAACTGGGGTCCCGGCACGTTCGAGACGATCAGGTTGATCGGCGGGGCGGCCTGCCCGAGCAGCGCGAACGCCGAGCGTGAGGCCAGTCCCATGAGAGCGGCGGGCATCGACTCGCTGAACTCGCGCAGCCACCGCGCGGACGCCGGCGAGAACCGGTCCTTGAGCAGCCGCATGGCCTGCCGCACGTGCTGCAGCCGGTCGACGGGGTCGGCGACGTGCACGGCCAGCGGGGCCGTCATGATCGTCACCTGGTTGCCGGGCCCCTCGGCCCCGGCGTCCCGCAGCGAGAACGGCACGCCCGCCATCAGCGGCTGGCTCGGGACGCCCCCGTGCGCGGCCAGCCACCCGCGCAGCGCTCCCGCGCACACGGCCATGACCACGTCGTTGACGGTCACGCCGAACGCCTTGCGCACCTGCTTGAGCTCGTCGAGCGGCAGCGACACGTACGCGAAACGCCGGTGCTCCGACACGGGACCACTGAAGGGCGTCCTGGGCGCGGGCAGCGTCGGCAGGTCGGGAACCTGCCTGGCGCCGGCCAGCCTGCGGGCCAGCGCGGAGACGAAACCGGCGCCGGGGAGCGAGGACACGACGGGGATCTCGTCCAGGTAGGGGACGGCCATGGACACGAACCGCACGGCGTGCGCGGGGTTGCCGGCCAGCCTGGCCAGGCCGCGCGCCAGCATCTCCGCCTGCCCGGGAGGTGGAGCGTCGCGTTCGGGCTCGGCCTCGGGCGGCGGCGCGGGCCGTGGGCCGGTGTCGAGCAGCGCGGCCAGCACGTCGGCGCCGCCCACCCCGTCCACGGCCGCGTGATGGATCTTCGTGTAGAGACCCATGCGGCCGCCGGACAGCCCGTGAATGAGGTAGATCTCCCACAACGGACGGCGCCGGTCGAGCCGGCGGGCGTGCAGCCGCGAGACCTGCTCGGCGAGCTGCCGCTCGTCGCCGGGCGGCGGCAGGCCGATCTCGCGCACGTGGTAGTCGAGGTCGAGATCGTCCTCCTGCATCCAGTACGGGTGGTCGAGTCCCAGCGGCACCGGGGCCAGCTTGCGGCGCAGCGCGGGCACGTACGGGAGCCGCTGTTCGAGGAGGGCCTGCAGGCCGGCGCGGTGGAGGTCGCCGTCGAGGATGGCCAGGCCCGCGATGTTGGCGATGTTCGTGGCCGTCTCGAAGTGCAGGAACTGCGCGTCCAGTGCGGTCAGCTGGGGCATCCGTCAAACCTCCGCCCGGACAGGTCGAACACCCACGTCAAGGGCGCGTTCGGCACGTCGTCCAGCTCCCTTCCCGCGAGATCCGCAGACCTCTTCAGCTCCCTACCCGGCGTGCCGCGCTTGAGGCCGCACCATCGCGGCGGCCAGGCCCGCACGGCGGCGCGTTCTTCGCATGACGGGGCAGGAAGGCGCTGACGCGTCGGCGTGGCACGATTGAGGTCTCCGAGGCTGAGCATCTACATACCATGCCTTTCCCTATCAAAACGGTACGCGCCACCTATCCCGCACTCGCCGACGGCTACGCCTATCTTGACGGAGCCGCCGGCACACAGACGCCCCACTCGGTGATCGACGCCATCTCCACCGCATACCGGACCGGGATCGGCAACTCCGGCGGTGCCTTCCCCGCCAGCCACCGCTCCGACGCCATCGTCGCCGCCTGCCGCGCCGCCGTCGCCGACCTGGTCGGCGGCCATCCGGACGGCGTCGTCCTCGGCCCGAACATGACCACGCTCACCTACCGCCTGGCCAGGGCCATCGCCGGCCCCGGCGACGAGGTCGTGGTCTCCAGGCTCGACCACGACGCCAACGTGCGCCCCTGGACCCAGACCGGCGCCACCGTGCGCTGGGCCGAGGTGGACCCGGTCACCGGGGAACTGCCGGTCGAGCAGTACGAGAGCCTGATCGGCGAGCGCACCAAGGTCGTGGCGGTGACGGCGGCCAGCAACATCCTCGGCACCCGCCCCGACGTGCCCGCCATCGCCGAGCTGGCGCACCGGGCGGGCGCACTGACGTACGTGGACGGCGTGCACGCCACCCCGCACGGCCCGGTGGACATGCGGGAGCTGGGCGCCGACTTCTACACCACGAGCGCGTACAAGTGGTCGGGACCGCACATCGGCGCGGTGGTGGCGGACCCGGCGCTGCTGGAGACCATCAGGCCGGACAAGCTGACCCCCTCGCCCGACACCGTGCCGGAGCGGTTCGAGACGGGCACGGCCGCGTTCGCCGACCTGGACGGGGTCACGGCGGCCGTGGACCACCTGGCCTCCATGGTCCCCGGCACGGGGAGCCGCCGCGAGCGCCTGCTCGCCTCGATGACCGCGGCGGAGGAGCACGAACTGGCCCTGTTCCAGGTGCTGATCGAAGGGCTGGAGACGATGCCGCACGTCACCGTGTACGGCAAGCCCGCCAGGCGCACCGCCACCGCCTATTTCACCGTGGCCGGGCACACGCCGCGCCAGGTGGCCAAGCGCCTGGCCAGGCTCGGCGTGAACGTCTGGAACGGCCACAACTACGCCTGGGAGCTGACCGGCGCGCTCGGTATCCGCGAGTCGGGCGGCGCGGTGCGCGCGAGCCTGGTGCACTACAACGACCGCTCCGACGTCGACCGACTGCTCGAAGGGGTGGCCAGGATGGAATGAACCGGGGTCCCCCGGTGCTGTTGAGAGACGCAGTCTTCCATGAAAAGAGGCGTTTCCCATGTCCCGGCAGGCCGTCGCCGCCCGGCTGATCGTGCAGGCACTGGAGGCGGAGGGCGTCGAATACGTCTTCGGCATCCCCGGTGAGGAGAACATCCACTTCGTCGACGCGCTCCACGACTCCTCCATCCGCTATGTCCTCGTACGTCACGAGCAGGGCGCGGCGTTCATGGCGGAGATCTACGGCAGGCTGACCGGCAAGCCCGGCGTGGCGTCGGCCACGCTCGGCCCCGGCGCGATCAACCTGCAGCTCGGCGTGGCCGACGCCACCACCAACAGCACGCCGGTGGTGGCGATCACGGCCCAGGTGGGGCTCGACCGCATCTACAAGGAGTCGCACCAGGTGGTCGACCTGGTCTCCCTGTTCAGGCCGATCACCAAGTGGGCGGAGCTGGTGCCGTCGCCGCAGGCGCTGCCCGAGATGATCCGCAAGGCGTTCAAGACCGCGCAGACCGAGCGGCCCGGCGCCGTCTACCTGGCGATCCCCGAGGACGTCGAGTCGGCGCCGATCCCCGACGGCCTGGCCCCGCTCCCGGTGAACGTCGTACGCCCGCAGGATCCCTCGGCCTCGCAGATCGCCCGCGCCGCCGAGGTGCTCGACGGCGCCCGCAGGCCCATCGTGCTGGCCGGCCACGGCGCGACCAGGGCGGGCGCCTCGCAGGCCCTGGTGCGTTTCTCCGAACGGCTCGGGCTGCCGGTGGCCACCACGTTCAACGGCAAGGGCGTCTTCCCCGACGACCACCGGCACGCGCTGGGGGCGGTGGGGTTCATGCGCCACGACTACGTGAACTTCGGCTTCGACGAGGCCGACGTGCTGATCAGCGTCGGATACGAGCTGCAGGAGTTCGACCCCGTCAAGATCAACCCGCTGCGCGACAAGAAGATCATCCACATTCACCGGTTCCCGGCCGAGGTGGACGACCACTACCCCGTGGCGGTCGGGGTGCACGGCGACGTCTCGCGCTCGCTGGACGCGCTCGGCGACGCCGTGCACCGGCGGTTCGAGATGAACGGCACCGGCGAGAAGATCCGCCGCATGCTCAGCGAGGAGCTGGCGCAGGGGCGCGCCGAGAGCGCGTTCCCGCTGTCGCCGCGCCGGATCGTGGCCGACATCCGCGAGGCCATGGGCCGCGACGACATCGTGCTGGCCGACACCGGCGCGGTGAAGATGTGGATGGCCCGCATGTACCCGACCTACGAGCCGAACACGATGCTGGTCTCCAACGGGCTGTCGTCCATGGGCTTCGCGGTGCCGGGCGCGCTGGCGGCCAAGCTGGCCCATCCTGAGCGCAAGGTGCTGGCCGCGACCGGCGACGGGGCGTTCCTGATGAACTCCCAGGAGCTGGAGACCGCCGTGCGCGAGCGGATCCCCTTCGTGGTGCTGGTGTGGGTGGACGACGCCTACGGGCTGATCGAGTGGAAGATGGACCTGGAGCTGGGGCGCGA
This sequence comes from Nonomuraea diastatica, assembly GCF_004349015.1. Taxonomy (NCBI): domain Bacteria; kingdom Bacillati; phylum Actinomycetota; class Actinomycetes; order Streptosporangiales; family Streptosporangiaceae; genus Nonomuraea; species Nonomuraea diastatica. Next base: position 436 of record NZ_SMKP01000302.1, on the reverse strand, counting down.
CTCCCACGTCGCGTTCGGCAACCCCGACTTCGTCGCGTACGCCGAGAGCTTCGGAGCCCGCGGCCACCGCGTGACCAGCGCCGGCGAGCTGCTGCCCACGCTGCGCAAGGCGCTGGCCGACGACGTCGTGTCCGTGATCGCGGTGCCGGTCGACTACGCGGCCAACCTGCAGCTGACCGACAAACTGGGCGAGCTCACCGGCCCCTTCTGACAGGGCGGGAGGGCGCCTGGAGGGGTTCGCGGACGACGGGGCCGTAAGGTCGGCCCGGTGAACCTGCCTGCCGTGCCCGATGTCGCGGCGCTGCCGGTCGGGCCGGCTCGGCCAGAGCAGCGCCGAAGACTTCGCCCCCGTACGCCGGCACCGGCTGCCCACCGGGCACCACGTTCCGCCCGAAGTGGACCTGGCGACGGCCCAGGCCCTGGTGGGCCACTCCTC